>SKVR01000105.1 GCA_007129355.1 Bacteroidales bacterium
AATCTTAATACTTTGGTGCCCTCAGTCATACTTGATTCTTCGTTTACAAAAAATTTTTGAAGCCTTTGAAAAATGTTTGCAAAGTTATATATTTTATTCAAATTCTGCTTTTAATATGCTTAATACTTCCTTAATGGTCTCCTCTTCCAAATCTACTCTTTTCACCAGATCCTCAAGGCTTAAATTGAGAATACTTTTGGCAGTATCAAGACCTACAGCTTTAAATTCATCAACGATCCACTGTTCTATTTCATCAGCAAATTCCTGGATGTCCACATCTTCGGTATCATGGTCAGTATCTCGGTAAACATCAATTTCATAACCGGTAAGCGTACCTGCCAGCTTGATATTAAAGCCTCCCTTACCAATGGCCAGTGAAACCTGATCGGGCTTTAAATATACCTCTGCTCTTTTGGTTTCTTCATCAATATTGATGCTGGAAATCTTTGCCGGGCTCAGCGCGCGGGAGATATAAAGGCTGGGGTTGGATGTAAAATTGATCACATCGATATTTTCATTGCGCAACTCACGCACAATACCGTGAATACGCGAACCCTTCATTCCCACACATGCGCCAACAGGATCAATACGGTCATCATAGGATTCAACAGCAACTTTAGCTCTTTCGCCCGGTGCTCTTACGATCTTTTTGATGGTAATAAGTCCGTCGTGTACCTCCGGAACTTCCTGCTCAAATAATCTCTCCAGGAAAACGTTGGAAGTACGTGAAAGGATGATTAGGGGATTGTTATTTTTGATTTCCACACGTGCTACTACAGCTCTTACGGAATCGCCCTTACGGAAGAAGTCGGAAGGTATTTGTTCTGTTTTGGGCAAAATCAATTCAATACCTTCATCGTCGAGTGCAAGCAGTTCTTTCTTCCATATCTGGTAAACTTCTGCAGTAATAAGTTCGCCCACGCGCTCCTGATATTTCTGATAAATACTGTCCTTTTCCAGTTCCAGAATTTTGGAAGCCAGATTTTGACGTATGGCAAGAATTTCCCTGCGGCCAAAGTCTGACATACGAACCGGTTCCGAAACTTCTTCACCAATCTCAAAGTCAGGTTCTATCCTGATTGCATCTGAGTATTCAATCTCCTCATTGGGATCTTCAACAGCACCATCTTCAACAATAACACGGTTGCGCCAAACTTCAAGGTCGCCCTTGTCGATGTTTACAATGATGTCAAAATTATCAGCCGATCCGTATTTTTTCTGCAACATGTTGCGAAAAACGTCTTCCAGGATCAGCATCATGGTGGAGCGGTCAATGTTTTTAAACTCCTTAAATTCGGAGAACGACTCAACCAAATTAATGTTTTCCATTTTTTCTGTTGATTTTAAATAAGTTATGTTATTCTTTCTTTTGCTGTTTTATGATTTGTCAGAGCTTTTAAACGACACCTGCACTTTTACATCCTTTACATCGTTGTAGGTTAGTTTCTGAACAGGATCTTCTGCTTCTTCCTTTTTCTTTTTCTTCTTTTTTGAAATCTCCTTTTCAACTGTAAATCCGGCTTCTCCGGCTTCTACCAGCCTGCCCTTAACTTTTTTGTCTTCCACATCTGTGTAAACGATATCTCTTCCCACATTTTTTACAAATTGCCGGGGCAAAGTCAGCGGAGTATTAACTCCCACTGAAGAAACTTCCAGTTCAAAATCCTGCACATCGCGATCCAACTGCGACTCAATGTGCCGGCTCACATCAACACACGAACTGATAGGCACCCCCTTGTCGCCATCCAGAAAGACCATGATTTTGTTGCGACCCGATACTTTGACTTCCACCAAAAAGAGAGCTGTATCCTTCAGGTGTTCTTCAACTATTGCTATTATGCTGGCTTTATCAATCATAAATAATTATCTGAAAACCTTGTTAATCCTGTTGCATAAAACAACTGTAAGACTTTATATCAATGAAACAGGGGACTTAAAAGGCCCCCTGTACGTTATTGCCAATGCAAATTTCGCTGCAAAGTTAATCAAAATTTAAAACAATACAAAAAATGTATTGAATTTTAGGAGATTATGGGGAGTTGATGGGTTTATGAGTTGATGAGTTTATAAGTTTGGCACTCAATTGACACATCCCATATACCTATCAACCTATCAAAACCTATCAACCTATCAACCAACCCACTAGATTCCCTGCATATACAAATTATAATAATGATCAAAAATATCACCTGATTTTTCGGCCAGTTCTTCATGGTCGTTCATGGTGGTGAGGTGACTGATGCGTTGCATGATAGCCAGCGATTCCTGCTTGTTACTCTCCACAAGATTAGCACGGCGGCCCCTGAAAGAGAAAAAATAATTCAGATTCTGCTCCTCCAGTTCAATCATCCTTTCAAAAATGGCATTACCCTTATCAAACGCTTCTGCATTGTAATAAGCCTCTGCAATGAGCATGGTAAAGTAGTTGTAAGGCACATTGTGTTCAGGCATTACTTCCATGGCTTTGTCAAGCACTTCGATAGCCTTATCAATCTGTCCTTCTTTAATAAGTTCATTGGCCAGCCGCTGGAAAACATTGCGGAAATTAACCGTAAGCCTGATATTATCTTCATTGAGATAAACTGAGGGATCGTACATATTGCCCCACTGGAACTTGTTCATGATATTGTCATAGAGGATGCGGGTGTTAATCCTTCCGGTTTGTCCGTCTCTGCTCCTGCTTCTGATGGGCACCAGCCGGTAGGCCATACCCTCAAGCTGGAAGTATTCTTCCAGACCGATATAGGCATCAGAGCCAGTGGTGATGGCAAAATATACAGGGCGTTCCCAGTTGTTGGTAGCCAGGAAATCAAGCATCATAAGATTGTTTTTCTGCATGCCCATTTCCGGATATTCCCATTCAATTGCATCTACAATCAGGTGAGCATCTTCAGGAGCAACGGTACCGTTTGCTACCACTTTGGCAGAATCAACCGGCAGACGAAATATCCGGGTGGGGAAGAAATTCTCGCGGGTTCTTCCGATGGCCCTTTTGTTGGCATCGCTTGTTACAAAGTTGATCAAACTTCTCACATTCACATACTGTCCTTCAAGTCGCGGGTCTTCCATAATGTAAAGGAAGTCGCGGGTGCCGTCGCGGTATTGGTGGGGCTGCATAGAGAATGGCACAGGGTCGGCATCATAGGTCTTACGCCGCATCATGCCATCGATGTACCAGTCGGTATTGAGCAGACTGAGATTTACCACCTTGATATCGGTACGGATTCCTTCTACCTCCTGTGCATACCACAACGGGAAGGTGTCATTATCGCCCATGGTAAAGATAATGGCGTTGGGCGCGCATGATTCAAGGTAATTGATGGCCACATCGCGTGTGGTATAACGGCCTGAGCGATCGTGGTTGTTCCAGTTTTGCTTGGCCATAATGGTGGGCACCAGCAAGATACACAGCACTGTTGCCACCACTGCCGACATCTTTCCCTTAAGCTTACGCTGCAGGGCATCGGCAACAGCCAGCACTCCCAGTCCTACCCAAATGGAGAAGGCGTAGAACGATCCGATATAGGAATAATCGCGTTCCCTGGGCTGGAAGGGTGTCTGATTAAGATAGATGATGATGGCAATCCCTGTCATAAAAAACAGCAGACCCACCACCAGGGCATCATTTGGTTTTCGGGATGCCTGGAACACCAGGCCTATAATTCCCAGAATAAACGGTAAGAGGTAATATTTACTATGACCGGGGTTACCGGTAATACTTTCGGGCAAATTATCCTGTGGCCCGAGAAAAATTGCGTCAAGCGGTTTGATACCACTCATCCAGTTGCCCCTTGTGGGCTCGCCATGTCCCTGTATATCATTCTGCCGTCCGGCAAAATTCCACATCAGGTATCGCATATACATATGGCCCAGCTGATAGGAAAAGAAGAACCTGAGATTTTCTGTGAAAGTGGGTTTGTTGATCACCTGCATGGTTCCATCGCGCTGCTGAGCCCTGACAGGCCGCCCCTGCACCCTGCCCCAGCTTTCATAGGCCCGCACATGCTGACCGCGGCTGCTGTGCATACGGGGGAAAAGGGTTGTAAATTCCGGATTGTGTACCGGCACCGTACCCAGATTATGATTGGTTATTACATATCTGCCCTGTACGGTATCTCTTCTCCATACAGGCCTTCCATCTTCAATACTTGCTATGGGCGCATTGTAGTAAGGTCCGTGAAGCAACGGCCAGGCGCCATACTGCTCGCGGCCCAGGTATGCCTTCATGGCCAGTGCATCCTTGGGAGCATTTTCATTGATGGGAACATGCGCATTGGAACGGATAACCAGCATAAGGAATGAAGTATACCCGATAAGGATAAAAGTAAAAGCCAGAATAATGGTATTGAAAAGTACCCTTTTCTTCTTGTGGGTGTAATACAATCCGTAAACAATAAGACCCGTGATTACCAGGAAATAAAATATGGTACCTGTATGGAAAGGCATACCCAGGGAATTAACGAAGAACCTCTCGAACCACCAGTCAACGGTAAGTACGCCCGGAATAATTACATTCTGAATAAATCCCAGTAATGCCACTGATACAATACCTGCAATGATAATTCCTTTGCGTGTGGTTTTAAACTTCTTGAAATAATAAACAAAAACAATAGCAGGGATTGCCAGCAGGTTAAGCATATGCACCCCGATTGACAGACCAATGATAAAAGCGATCAAAACGAGCCACTTGAGCGAATCGGGCTCATGCTCGGTGGCCTCCCACTTAAGAATCGACCAGAACACAAAGGCCGTAAGAAACAAAGAAGTTACATATACTTCTGCTTCTACAGCAGTAAACCAGAAAGAATCGCTGAAAGTAAGGGTAAGACCGCCCACAATACCGGCACCCCAAACAGCCCAGGTCCTGGAACTGTTCATATCAGGATTGGCTTTAAGGATACGGTGACCCAGCATACTTATGGTCCAGAACAGAAACATAACGGTAAGTCCGCCCGCCACTGCCGACATGGCATTAATCCAATATGCCACCCGGGTTACATCGCCCAGGGCAAGCAACGAAAACATCCGGGCCATCAATTGGTACAAAGGCGCACCCGGGG
>SKVR01000272.1 GCA_007129355.1 Bacteroidales bacterium
TAACAAAGAATTTTAAAATACAAGGAATAAATCTTAAAAGATTTTGAAGAGGGGCAGGCATTGATTTTACTGCCTTTTATGATGCCGGAGGATTGGGTAGGGTATCTGTAACTTTACTTCTCTTTTTTAATCTTGCGAATTGAGAAAGCATAAGCCCGGAAATAACAATAATGATACCCAGTATTTTGCTTAGGTCAACTTTTTCGCCCAGTAGGAAAAATGAAAAGACTGCTGTGCATACAGGAATCAGGTTGGCAAAAATGGATGTTCTGGCAACACCGATGTTCCTCACCGCTATGGTAAAAAACATAAAAGCAAGAGTGGATGCAAAAACGGCAAGTTTTATCAGTGCCCAGATTGCTTCAGATGACGGGCGGATAGTTTTGAAATCCTGGAAGTCAATGATCAGGAATAATGGTAGAAAAAACAGGGCGCCAAGGAGATTCTGTGTTTTGATAATGGTAGCAGATGAATATTTCATGGCCAGCTTTTTCAGAAAAAGAATGTTTATAAGTGCCGAAACCACCGCAAAAAATAGTAACAATACCCCCCGTGGTGATGCGCTAAAGCGGAATTCGAAATCAAGTACCATGATCATAACACCCAAAAAAGATATGAAAAAACCGAGGATATTAATTTTTGTTAGTTTTTCACTGAATGCAATATAACCCAGAAAGGGCGTGAAAACAGGAATCGTAGCTATAATAACAGCCGCAATGGTAGGTGAAACCAATTGCAAACCAAAACTTTCTCCTATAAAGTAAAAGAATGGTGAAAATATTGACAACCAGATAAATGAACTATAATCTTTCCTTTCAATTTTTTCTCTTTTGCCCATAAACCATAAGAGAGAATAAAGTAAAACAGATGATAGAGAAAGTCTTAAAAACATGGTTGTAACTGGTCCATAAAACTCAAATACCACTTTCATCCAGACATATGAAATGCCCCAGAAGGTAACAGCAAGCAGAGTAAGCAGATAAACCAGGTAAATATTTTTTTGCATCGGATAACAGTAAGAAAAAACTGCGCAAACCTACATAAATTTTTTATGCTTTTGGAAGGGTGAAAATCAAAATATATGCATTAAACGGATAATGGTTATTATTTATCAGGCCAAATGGCGAAAAATGAAGCTGTTTTATTTACAAAATACATACAAGACATTAAAAAAAAGCTATGTATTTTATTAACAAATGGTTGAAAAATAATAGTGTAATTCTGAAGTTATAGTGGTTTTTTTTGTATATTGCAACAAAGCGAAAGCTCCTAAAATACAGTTGTTATGACACCTCTGACTAAATTTACACTAGAGTTTCACATGAAGGTATCCCCCAGGCTGCTTTATACTCTTATAAGCACTTCAGAGGGACTTGCAAGGTGGTTTGCAGATAAGGTAAATGTTACTAATGACATTTATCAGTTTGAATGGGAAGGTAGCCAGCAGACGGCGCGCTTGCTCGAATCAAAAGAACCGGAGTATGTCAGGTTTGAATGGACCGATGATTTTCATGAAGGTTTTATCCTTGAAATGCAAATTACTCATGAACCGGTTTCCGGTGAATCTGCATTGATTGTCAGTGACTTTTCCGAAGAAAATGATGTGGAGTTTACGCAAATGTGGTGGAATACCCAGATAGGCCGGTTACAAAGAATGTTTAACAACTAAAATCCTTTATTGACTTTACATGGAGGGTGCCTCCAGTTTAAACCAGTCTTTAACAAAATCAGTGTAATCATCCGGGGCTTTGTAATGTTTGAACTCATTGGTTCGGGTAACATGCCTGTAATCCTTCTCCCACTTCTTATGATTATTCTTGATTTCTTTTATTGCTGCAACTATTGTGTATAATTCATCATCTGTCATAGTAGGATGCAATGATAATCTTATCCAGCCAGGTTTTTCAGAAAGATCTCCCGTATTGATTTTAGTTGTGATATTCTTTGAGTGCTCATAATCCACATTAAGTAGAAAGTGACCATATGTCCCGGCACAGGCGCAACCGCCTCTTGACTGAATGCCATAACGATCATTCAGCAGTTTTACAACCAGATTGTAATGGATATCATCAAAATAAAATGAAATAACACCCAGTCTTTCACGGGTATTATTGGCAAGAATTCTAAGACCGGAAATTTTATCCATTTCATCAAAAGCGATTTTCAGCAACTGATCTTCCCGCCTGTGGATATTTTCAACACCCATCTGGTCTTTAAGATCAATGGCCAGGGCGGCTTTAATGGTCTGCAGAAAACCGGGAGTACCTCCGTCTTCCCGGAGTTCTATGTCGTCAATATATTTATACTCGCCCCAGGGGTTGGTCCAGTCTACGGTACCCCCACCCGGGTTGTCGGGCACTTCAGAATTGTAAATGGACGAATCAAAAATAAGAACACCTGGAGTACCTGGGCCACCCAGAAATTTATGTGGAGAAAACATCACGGCATCGAGTTTCTCCATGGGCTCCCCGGGGTGCATATTAATTTCATCGTAGGGTGCTGATGCAGCATAGTCAATGAAGCATATCCCACCGTACTCATGCATTATACGAGCCATTTCGTATATGGGTGTACGAATTCCCGTTACATTTGAGCATGCAGTAAAGGAGCCAATTTTAAGTTTCCTGTCTTTGTGCTTCTCCAGTTCAGTGCGCAGTTCATCCAGGTCCACAAGCATATCTGTTCCCGGTTTTATTACTACGACATCGGCTGTGGTTTCAAACCATGATGTATGATTCGAATGATGCTCCATGTGTGAAATAAATACCACAGGACGCTCAGTTTTCTGCATACATTTTCCTACAGATAGTTTTCCACAAATTCTCATTCCCAGGATGCGTTGAAATTTATTGATAACCGTAGTCATACCGCTGCCGGCAGTTATTATAACGTCCTTCGGACCAGCATTTACATGCTTCTTTATTTTTTTATGAGCGTAATGGTAGGCATTGGTCATAAGGATACCAGTTTCGCTGGCTTCAGTATGTGTGTTACCTACAAAAGGTCCAAACTTCTCTGTAATAGTTTGTTCGATAGGGCCATATAGTCTCCCACTGGCAATCCAGTCAGCATAAATCAACTTTTGAATACCGTAGGGCGAAACAAATGTTTGATCTATTCCGACGATATTCTTTCTGAACTTCTCAAAGTAATTCTCATTAATATTTAACATGCTAAAGGAATTTGCTGCAAATTTGCAAAAAAAACGTGGAATTGCCACTAAAAACTTCCACCGGGCACTTGTGTTAATAAATTTAGGGATTTTAGTCCGGATTAATTTTTTCACTTTACCAGTGCTTTTTTAATTTACATAAAAAATGTTATTTTTAGCAGATTAAAAAGGAAGTCTATGCAATTGTCAGAATTAACGATGGTTTTATTACCCTTAGTCGTGAACCTACTCGTCTAAACAAAGTTTTTACTTTCTGTGTTATCTGATTAAAAAGTTTAAATTAAGTTATACACAGGTATAGTTTTTGCAGTAATAATTTTGTTGGTATTATTTAATATATTGGGATATGATGATAATAAGATCGCTTTTCGATAGAATCAGATCAGGTAATTTAATAGTTTTAATACTTTTTTTCTGGTTAATAGCTGATGCACTTCCAGCTTACCCGCAATATTTTGGCCGCAATAAGCCTAGTTACCGGTCTTTTGATTTCAAGGTTTATGAGTCACCGAATTTTACCATATACCATTACTTCGAGAATGACTCGGTAATACATGGTATTGCAAATTCTTATGAGAAATGGTACATTAGGCATCAGCAACTTTTCAGAGATACCTTTGAAAAACCAAGCCCCATTCTTATTTATGAAAATCACCCAGAGTTTCAGCAAACTACAGCTATTGGTGGTATGATTGGTATAGGAACCCAGGGTGTTACCGAAGCCCTGAAAAACCGTGTGGTTATGCCTGTGCTTGCAACCAATGCACAGACCAATCATGTTATTGGGCACGAGTTGGTGCACGTTTTTCATTTCCGTGCTTTATTTATAGATGATTCACTTTCACTTAACTCTTTACGAAATTTACCATTATGGCTTGTTGAGGGTATGGCTGAATATTTTTCCATTGGCAGTGTTGATGCAAATACTTCCATGATCATAAGGGATGCGGTTGTAAATGATGATTTTCCTTCGCTACGCGAAATGACCCGAGACTATTCTTATAATCCTTACAGGTACGGTCATGCTTTTGTAACCTTTCTTGGGCGCACCTGGGGAGATGAAGTGATTGCTCCCCTTTTCAGAGAAACTGCAAAATTTGGCTACGAGTTGGCTCTGGAAAGAATAATTGGGTTAAATGCCAATACGATTTCAGATTTATGGGAAAGTGCCACTAAAAATCATTTTGAGCAGTTCCTTGCAGATAGCGCAATGTTGCAACCAGTTGGTCAACGAAGAATTGATGACTCCAATGCCGGTCATATGAATATATCGCCATCTCTTAGCCCCGATGGCAAGTATATTGCATTTTTCTCGGAAAGGGATCTTTTTTCACTTGATTTATTTCTTGCCGATGCAGAAACTGGCAGAATCATCAGAAAACTTTCCAGCACTACCCGCAGTTCTGATATTGATGCGTTTAACTTTTTCGAATCAGTGGGTACATGGTCGCCCGATGGTTCAAAGTTTATTCATGTGGCAGTTAAACAAGGACAAAACCAGCTAGTAGTGGTTGATGTGAACCGCCCTCGTCGAACCAGACATATTGCTGTCGATGGTGTTTTGTCTCTTAATAACCCTACATGGTCGCCTGATGGCAGATACGTTGTGTTTTCAGGATTGGTAGGTGGCATAGGCAATCTTTATATGCTTGATATGGAAAGCAAGGAAGTGGAAAAATTAACCAATGACCGATATTCATATATCCACCCTGCCTGGTCACCCGATGGAAAGTATCTTGCATTTGCAACGGATCTTTTGCCCTTAGGCAATACCGATACCCTGAATTATTCTTTCAGTCTGGGCTTAATGGATATGGAAAGTTCTGAACGTAATGTTCGTGTTTTAGATGTTTTCCCTTCAGCACAGAATCTTAA
>SKVR01000218.1 GCA_007129355.1 Bacteroidales bacterium
ACCAAGACGCGTTGCCCAGCTGCCGCGCGAGTAAATATCTCCACGAATGGAAAGATCAACATAGTCATTTATTCCCCAGTAAAATCCACCGTTTTCAAGGTAAAACCCCCTATTGCGGGTTTCACCATAAGACGGAACCAGAATTCCGGAAGCCTGCCCCTGGGTATTCGGAAAAAACCCAAACGGTAATATCAGAGGAGTTTGCACCCCTTCAATGGTTAGCCGCGGCGCACTGGTAATTATTTTATCGTTAGGAATTACTTTTGCCCTGTTGAAGGATATATGAAAATGGGGTTCAGGGTTATCGCAAGTTGTGTATTTTCCGGAGCTAACATGAATTACCCTGTCTTCCATCATTTTAACCACATCACCATGCAAATAACCTTCAGCTTCTTCGGTAATCACCTGAACAGTCCGGCCTCTTTGGGTTTCGAAATTATACCGCAGTTCCTTTGACTCAAAATCCTGTGATCCTTCTACGAAAACAGGGTTCCCCTGCAATTGCCCCAATGAATCGGGTAAACCACTGGCAAATAGTTCTTTCATTCTGAAATCAATCATGATGTATGCAGCGGTAAGATTAATATCCCCATACTGCATTTCAGCTTCGCCATATAAATAAACTATCTGATTTTTAATATCAAAAGGGATGGAATCTTTTGCTGAATATTCAACCCGGGTATCTAATATAAAACCGGCACCGGTTTGCCTTTCTGGCTCAAAAGGCATAGTGTCACTAATTTCCGGCTGAAATTCATCTGCTGGCAGTGTATCTGAAATTACAGTAGAAAAATCATTTGAAACAGGCAAAGTATCATTAATATCGAAGGGTCCTGATAGTATTTCTGGATTGATTATTGTGTCAGATAAAAAGCTGGTTTGCGCAGAATATAAGTCCGAGCCGTATACCTGGTTTTTCAAAATTATACTCAGGCAACAGAAAATGATGACAAAAAACTTAAAAACTAAGTTTGTACGCAATTCTTTTTAGTATTATTTTTGCACAATATGTGAGCTGGATGAACGTATTACTGTTGTAAGAAAAAACAGCGCAAAACTATAAAAAAACGGGCAATTAATAAGTGAAACGACAGATTATAATTTTTGGTATACTTTCTTTTCTGTTTGTTCTTGCACAAACAGCCTATGCCGACAGGCAAGGCTACGTGAGAAAAGTTGTTATTGATCCAGGACATGGAGGCAAAGATCCAGGTGCAGTGGGTTCTAAGGCAAAGGAAAAGGATATTGTACTTGCCATTGCTCTTAAACTAGGTGGATACATTGAAAGCAATTTTGATGATGTGGAAGTTATTTATACCCGCACCACAGATGAGTTTGTGGGCCTTGACCGCAGGGCACAGATTGCTAATGAAAACAAAGCAGACATTTTTATATCCATACATTGCAATTCTGCAGCTAACAGGCGAGCTTACGGTTCAGAAACATTTGTTATGGGGCTGCATCGTAGCCAGGAAAATCTCGAGGTAGCCAAAAAAGAAAATGCAGCTATTTTATATGAAGAAGATTACCTTGAAACCTATGGCGGTTATGACCCCAACACTCCGGAAGCGAATATCATCTTCAGCATGTACCAGAACATTTATCTTAACCAAAGCCTTATCATGGCATCATTGGCCCAGGATCAGTTTCGCGATCGTGCCGGTCGTCATGATCGCGGAGTAAAGCAGGCAGGATTTTTGGTACTTTATAACATTACAATGCCCGGTGTATTAGTTGAAGCGGGTTTTCTAAGCAACCCACAGGAGGAAAAATACCTTATGTCGGAACTCGGACAGGCACATATTGCATCTGCCGTTTTCAGGGCTTTCAGAGATTACAAAAATTACCAGGACAATTTGGTTGCCCAGCAGATTTCTAATAACGGAACCATAATACAACATGGAATAAATGACCAGGCTCAGGCTCCGGAAAACCTGCTTCAAAACAAAGAGATTATCCTTACTGAAAGTCAGCCCGAAGGACCCGTTATCAGTTTCAGGGTTCAGTTTGCATCTACTTCACAGGAAAGAGCAGTAGATGATCCGGTATTCCGTAACCTTGAAGGTGTTAATTTTTATTTCCACGAAAACCTCTATAAGTATACCCTTGGAAATGAAAATTCAGTAGACGCTGCAGCGGAAATTCAACAAAAGTTGCGTAACCAGGGTTTTAATGATGCTTTTATAGTTGCCTTCAAAGATAATGAGCGAATAAGTATTGCCGAGGCAGTTAGTTATAAGGAACGAAGCATAAGAAACCCATAGAAAAATCAAAGTTTTGAAAATAACAAGAGAATTTAAAATAGGACTTCTGGTTGTTGCATCCGTTTTTTTATTTATTTGGGGATTGAATTTTCTCAAAGGAAAAGATATTTTTTCCAGGCAATTGATATTTTATGCCGTTTATGATGATGTAACCGGGCTTATTGAATCCAATCCGGTTTCTCTTAATGGGGTAAATATCGGGCAGGTAAACCGCATTAGTTTCATGCCTGATGGTTCAGGTAAGATTCTGGTCGAGAATATCATCCGAAGGGACGTGGTAATTCCTGATAACTCAACATCCATTCTTACCGGTATGAGTCTAACCGGAACCCGTGAAATCATTATTTCTCTAGGAGACTCACCCAACCTGATTTCCGATAGAGATACCCTGAAATCAAGTCAGCAAGCTTCACTGCAGGATGAGGTAAGCCAACTTGTTGCTCCTATTAAGCAGAGAGCAGACGAACTTTTTGTACAGGTTGATTCAGTATTGATAGTTTTCCAGGCTATCTTTAATGAGCAAACACGGCGTAATATCGTTAGCAGTTTCGAGAGCATACAAAACACACTGAACAATCTTGAACAAACCACAGAAACGCTGGATAAAACTATTGATGAAGAGTCAACCAGACTTTCAGCTATTCTTAGCAATGCTGAGTCCATATCTTCCAATCTCAAAAACAACAATGAGCTGATATCCAACATTATTCAAAATTTCTCAAGCATTTCCGACAGCATTGCTGCAACCAATCTTCAGCAAACTCTTTCGCACACGGAACAAAGTCTTGCAAGTCTTAATAATATACTTGATAAAGTTAATAAGGGTGAAGGTTCGCTGGGTCAGCTCGTAAATGATGAAGAATTGTACAACAATATGCAATCATCATCCAAACAACTGGAAATGCTTCTTGAGGATATTCGCAAAAACCCCGGAAGCTATATTAATATCTCCGTTTTTGGCGGCAGAAAATAATAGTTGATAGTTTTTTAGATTGCTAAATCCGGCATTTTTTTCCTGATAATCATTTTCCAAAATTATAAAACCATTATTAATGAAAATCAGATCATTGTCACCTATTGCTGTTTCTGTCTTTGTGCTTCTATTTTCTTCCTACTCTCCTGATCAAAAACCCTCCCGCAATCTAAAAAAGGGAATTGAAGTATTTACTGAAGACAAAGCTCTGCAAAGTGCCTCATGGGGATTTATAGCATCTGACATTAAAACCGGCAAAGAACTGGTTTCGGTTAATCCGGGGCTGGCATTAATACCCGCATCTATACAAAAGGTAGTAACCACAATTACAGCGCTGGCAATGCTGGGAACTGACTACCGGTATGAAACACTTTTACAATATGACGGGCGAATAAGTGATGGTGTAATTAACGGAAATCTTTATATCCATGGCAGCGGTGATCCTACGCTGGGTGCAAGCCAGATCGATGATAGCCTGAATATCGAAAATGTTTTTTTATATTGGCTTAAAGATTTAAAAGCAGCCGGAATATCCGGTATCGAAGGCAACATAATTGCCGACGCTTCTTTCTTTGATGATCATATGATTCCACCCAAATGGATGTGGGAAGATATTGGAAATTATTATGGTGCGGGTGCTCATGCACTAACCGTTTATGAGAATATGTATACGGTATTTTTTCAACCCGGTCGCGCTGAAGGCGAACCCGCAACCGTTATTCGCACTGAGCCTGTTATACCTCACATGGATTTCATCAACGACGTTTCAACCGGGCCACGTGGGTCGGGCGACAGAGTTTATATTTACGGAGTTCCCCGTCAGAATACCCGTTGGCTTACAGGTACCGTACCACTTGGCCAAAATAACTTTCCTGTACGCGGCTCCATGCCTGATCCCGGGTATTACCTGGCGAGTGCATTTAAAGAATATTTAAGCAATAACGGAATTTCTATTAAAGGCGAAATTCATACACACCAAACTTTTAAAAATTTCCAGCCGGTAGAAACAAGAAGCGTGGTTTCGCGCTGGGAGTCCCCGGAACTTTTACATATAACTCAAAGAACCAACCTGGCAAGTGTAAATACCTACGCAGAAAATCTTCTTAAAAAGCTGGGGAAAACTTTTGGAAATGAAGGCACTTTTTCAAAGGGTGCTGAAGTGGTTCAATCCTTCTGGGATGAAAAAAGTATTGACCTTACAGGCATGAGGATGCACGATGGCAGCGGCCTTTCTTCATTCAATAATATTACCGTAAAGCAACTTAACGAAATGCTGATTTATGCTGCTTCAGATGAATCCTTGTATGCAGCTCTTGTAAAAGGATTTCCTGTGGCCGGAGAATCTGGTTCTTTAAGCAGATTATTTCGCGGTACCAGATCACAGGGAGTTCTCACTGCCAAAAGTGGTTTTCTTAGCAATGTAAGAGCATACAGCGGCTATACCCACAGTCGCAATGGCAATCTCATTGCGTTTACTTTTATAGTAAATAACTATGCCGGACCTAATATTCATTTGAGAGATAATATGGTGAAGGTGATGGATGGGATAAGTAGTTTATAGGTTGATGGGTTAATGGGTTAATGGGTTAATGGGTTGATGGGTTGATGAGTTTTAACTTTTCGTTTTTCGTTTAAAAAAGACAAAAAAAAATCCGGCAGAATATCAGGAAAATCCTTTTAAACTGCCGGATTGGAGATTTCAAAATAATAACCGGGTATTATTCATTGATGGCTGCGACGCCTGGAAGTACTTTACCCTCCATGTATTCGAGCAAGGCTCCACCACCTGTGCTCACATAGCT
>SKVR01000210.1 GCA_007129355.1 Bacteroidales bacterium
GCTATTTCTCTGTTAACATAGGATTCTATCTGGATTTGCCGTTTTGCAAGCGCATTTAAACTATCCTGAATCATTTTCAAATCATTGCTAATTTTTCTTTGGTCCTGAATAAGGTTTACAAACCTTGGATCACGCACATTTACTTCTCTTACTTCATCCATAAGGTCCTCCTGGGCAAAAGAGGTTTTGACAAGATTATCAAGAATTTCACGCAATGTTCTGATGTCTTCAGCCATATTTTGCTGTTGCATGGCGGCCTGCATGGCTTTGAGTGAATTGCTCATTTGCTGCATGGCTTCCGAAGCATTTCTTTGCTCTTGCTGCGCTTGATCCTTATTGTCTTGCATAAGTTGATTGATAGCCTCTTTCAGCATTTCCAAAATATTATCCTGCATGTGAGAAGTATCATCCAGTGGATTAGGTCTTACCAACTCCTCATTCTTTTGAATCATATCCTGCAACATTTCACTTAGATTTTCAAAATCCTGATTAATCTGTTCCTGGTCTTGTGCAACATCATCTGCATCAGCACTTTCATCAAGCTCATCGCTCAGAGCATCTTGATTTTCTTTAATTCTATCAAGTGTTTCTATACTTTCTGATAACATTCTCTCTACCTGAAGTTGTTTAAAAAGCTCAAGAGCACGGTCAAGCCTGTTTTCAAGATCACTCATTTCAAACTGAAACTGATCGAGCATCTCAAAAACTTCCTCCCTGTTCAATTTTTCCAATTCTTCCTGTATTTGCTTGTAAAGCTCTTTCATTTCATCTGTAAGAACTTCTTCAAATAACTTTTGCAGCTCTTCCTGCTTCTTTAAGATCTGATCATCTTGCTCTCGAAATTGCTGATCTCTGATACTCTGGCTTTCAGAAAACTCTCTGAGTTTTTCATAATTTTCCTGTGCCTCTTGTTGTTTTTCCAGAAGTTGTTTCATACTTTCCTGCTGCTCCCAGGTAATATTTTCACTTTCGAGCATCGACCGGCGAAGCTGATCTATTTCTCTTTGAATGTTATTTACTTCTTCCCTGCTTTGGCCAAGTCCCGATTTTATTTCTTCTTCACCTGCCAGAGTTTGAGTAAGTAATTCATCATAATCCGGGATGCTGAAGCTATAAAGCCTGCTTTCAGTACTTTTAGGTCCGTTAATTCTATCATTATCCGTAACCTGGAAAAAATAATCAACCGATTGGCCAGGATTCAGGTCAATATTGTTCAGATTGAAGTGATGATAAAAAGACTGATTTAAATTAGAAGGATCAAAATCAATATCAATTCTGTTAAACCTATTAAGGTCAATGCTTTCTTCCTCCGTGAGATTACCGCGGTAAACCCTGTAATAAAATCCCAGATCGGTAAAACCATAATCATCACGAATCAAACCTTCAAAAAATATATGCGATAACATCACCGAATCCTGATATTCCCTAAGAGAGATTGATGGATACAGATCAGGTTTGGTTCTTACATTATAACTCAATGAATCTCCAGAGCCAAATTCATCATTTTTAGCAATAATATCGTATTGAAAATCACTTAGCGCGGTTGTTTCAAACATATAAACTGATTTGCGCATTTCTTCGAAACTGTTACCAATCTCATTGTAATAAAATAAAACGGAATCAGTGTCTTCAGTGTAAACATCCCATCGTAATCTCGTGCCCAACGGAACTTCAATATCTCCAATATTCAGAAAGTTCTCCTGCCCCAATCCTGTATACTCAGGATAATATGCAATTATGCTGAAATTCTTAAGTGTTGCTTTGCTTATTATATCAATAAACCAGGGACCAAAATTAAAATTACCTGCACTAAGATAAAATTGTATAGGCTCATTAACTGATCTGAATTCATATTCAAAAGTGTTTTTATCCTTTGAAACCATCCTTTGAGTGGTATTCCTAAAGCTGATATCAACATGCGCGGGTAAAACATTTCCTTGTGCTTGAATTTCAAGTTTAAATCTTTCATTTTTCACTGCCTTTAAGGGCATCGGATTAAGTATATTGATCTGAAAGGGTGCAGGCCGCTCATATTGTTGTTCATACCTGATAATTCTGCCTGCCGATTCCTTGAAAACAAATGGAAACATTTGCCATCCAACTACCAAAATAATAAATAGGCCCAAAGCATAAGGTATGTATTTCATATTCACTTTAAAATCCACAGCATTGCTGAAGTGAACACTTTTCAATTTGTCAGATTTTTGTTCTATTCCAGCAATGATAAGATCAGCTGAACCGGGATTCTCATCCAGATATTTTTTCAGCTGCAAGGTATTGGTAATCTTATCATCAATTTCATTTTTAAAGTGTTTACCGAGGATCTTTGCAGCTTCTGCAAAACTGATTCTCGTTCCCAGTTTAAGAATACCCGCCAATGGCCTGGCAACAAAAAGAATTAATATAACAAGGTTAAAAACTAAAAACCCATAGAAAAGAATTGCACGGGTAAGAGTATTAAAATATCCGAAATATTCAAGCAGAACAAAGATTAAAAATAAACCGGCAAAACCCGATATAAACCATAACAACCCTTTAATTAGCAGGTTCGTATGGTATTTTCGGATAAATAAATCCAGTTTATTTATAAGTTCGTTATAAACAGGTAACATATATATTTTTGATTTACAATATTTTATAAATTATTTTTTCTTAAATGGTAACCTTAAATTTACGCATATTTTTACCGTCGGCGATGTAAAAAAACTTAATTTAGCTTATAAACCGAATAAATTGAATTTATTCTTCATAATAAAGACAATTATTCAACGCAAAAATCATTACATGAAAACATCAAATAAAGACATCAAAAAGGAATTAACAGAAAAAATAAAGGATTTATTTCTTCAAAATCCACGGTCTAAATTCAATTATAAACAAATAACCAAACGATTACCTGATCCTGAACAAAAAGAAAAAAAATTTATCAGTGGTTTGCTTTATAGTTTGGCCAAAGAAGACTTTCTAATTGAAGTATACCAGGGAAAATTTGTTTTAAATCCGAGAGAACTGGAAAAAGTAAAATCCATTGGGCCTATTATTACCGGAACTGTGGATATGAAACAAACCGGAAAGGCTTACATCATAACTGATGATCTCCTGGAGGATGTTCGCATTTCTCCCAACAATACCCAAAAAGCACTGCACGGCGATAAAGTAAAAGTCAGGTTGTTTCCTAAAAGAAAGAGTGCCAAAACCGAAGGCGAAATCATTGAAATCATTAAGAGAGAAAAAACCCGCTTTGTGGGAACTATTCAAAGACATCAGAATTTTGCGTTCCTGGTTCCAAGTAATAAAGCAACACCAGTAGATCTATTTATTCCCCTTGAATTTTTAAACGGAGCAAAGCAAGGGCAAAAAGCAGTGGCAGAATTTACTGAATGGCCCGATCATGCCAAAAACCCCTTTGGTAAAATTGTTGAAGTATTGGGGAACCCTGGTGAAAATGAAGTTGAAATGCATGCCATACTTGCTGATTATAATCTGCCTTCCAGTTTTGAAAACAAAGTTGAAAAAGCTGCTGAAAAAATCTCGGATGTTCTTGAAGAAAAAGAAATTCAGAAGAGAAATGATTTCCGCGATATACTAACCTTCACCATCGATCCATTTGATGCTAAAGACTTCGACGATGCCCTTTCTTTTGAAGAGCTTGGAGAAAATACTTACAGAATAGGAGTTCATATTGCAGATGTTTCTCATTACGTACAGGAAAATTCCATACTGGATGAAGAAGCCTACGAGCGTGCAACTTCCATTTATCTTGTAGACAGGGTAATACCGATGCTTCCCGAAAGATTGTCGAACCACATTTGTTCCTTACGTCCCAATGAAGACAAGTTTACCTTTTCGGTAGTTTTTGATATGAACGAAAAAGGTAAAATATTAAAAACCTGGATAGGAAAAACCGTTATTAATTCAAACAGAAGGTTTGCCTATGAAGAAGTGCAGGAAGTTATTGAAAGCGGTGAAGGAGAATACTCAAAGGAAATCAACATCATTAATTCGATGGCCAAAATTATCAGGGAAAAGAGAATGAAAAACGGAGCCATCGGTTTCGATAAAAAAGAGGTTAAATTCAAGCTTGATGACAGCGGAAAACCGCTGGAAGTTTACTTTAAGGAACAAAAGGATGCACATAAACTTATAGAAGAATTTATGCTTCTTGCCAATAAAGCAGTTGCTGAAAAAGTTGGTAAAGCAAGTGGTAAAGCCAAACCCAAAACATTTGTATATCGTATCCATGATATTCCCAACCCCGACAAGCTCAGTAGTCTATCAGAGTTTGTGGCCAAACTGGGATATAAAATGAAAACCGATACACGTAAAAATATATCCCAATCCTTCAATAATTTGTTGATCCGCAGTCAGGGAAAAGGGGAAGAAAATATGATTGAAACCCTTGCGATTCGGAGTATGGCAAAGGCAGAATATTCTACCCAAAATATTGGTCATTATGGTTTAGCATTTGATTATTACTCACACTTTACATCTCCCATTCGACGTTACCCTGATTTAATGGTTCACAGAATGTTACATGCTTACATGAATAATTCTGCCAGTTTCAATGAAGAAATTTATGAAGAAAAATGCCAGCACTCCGGTGAAATGGAAAAGAAAGCTCAAAGTGCTGAGAGAGATTCTCTTAAATACAAACAGGTTGAATTTTTAAGTGATAAAATAGGCGTAGAATTTCTTGGGGTAATTTCCGGAGTAAGCAAATGGGGCATATTTGTAGAGATCATCGAAAACAAATGCGAAGGTATGATACGTATGAAAGATCTTTCAGATGATTATTATACCCTTGATGAAGATAATTACCAGGTAATAGGTAATAACAAGAAACGAAAATTCAAGCTGGGAGATGAGATCAAAATTCGCATCAAAGCTGCAGATTTTCAACGCAAGGAAATTGATTTTGAATTGGTTGAATAAAAAATTGGCTGCTTTAAAATAAATTAAAGCAGCCAATTTTTATTATAAATTTCTTTATTTTTTTATCATTAA
>SKVR01000207.1 GCA_007129355.1 Bacteroidales bacterium
GGCAGCTATTGATGGCATTAAACCGGTTTTGAAAGATTTATTTTTTCAGATACAGGATGTTGCTGAAAAAGGTCTTGATGTTTACCGATTGCAGAAACTTGTAAAGCAAAATCTTTTTCCTATGGCGGTTTTAAGCGAGCTGGAAAAAGTGATTGATGAGATTAAATCTGAAAATTCCGTATTGCCCATTTCAGATTTCAACAAAAGAATTTCGGAGATTGTGGCTGTGGAAACGGCTCCTTTTATTTATGAACGCATAGGGGAGCGGTTTCAGCATTATATGATTGATGAATTCCAGGATACATCAGGTTTGCAATGGCAGAATCTTTTGCCTTTGGTTGATAACTCCCTTGCTTCGGGCAACATGAACCTGGTGGTGGGCGATGGCAAACAAGCCATTTACCGCTGGCGAAACGGCGATGTTGAGCAGTTTGCATACCTGCCGGAAATTCCCAAAAGCATCCAGGCGCAAGCCCGCAACCACTGGCAGGCAACCCTCGAGCGCAATTATCATGAGCTTGCTCTTGATACCAATTACCGGTCGCGGCAGGATATTATTCAATTTAACAATAGTTTTTTTGAATATGCCAAAGGCATCCTGCCCCCCGGTCTGGGCAAAATTTATGAAGGACAGGAGCAGAAATACAGAGAAGACAAACCCGGCGGATTTATACATATGGAGTTTGTAACCCCTGAAAATGAAGACGATGAATTGTCATACCAGGAGCTTACCCGTATGCGCATTCTTGAAACCATACAGGATCTGCAGATCAAAGGACACCCGCTCAACGATATTACCATCCTTTGTCGGGCCAACGACCAGGCAAGCGCCATTGCAAGGTTTCTGCTGGAAAAAGGCTTGAATGTTATTTCATCCGAATCCCTGCTTTTAAGCCAGTCGCCCAGGGTAAATTTCATGATTTCTGTAATGAAATTGCTTAATAATCCGGCTGATCATACCTGTTATGTTGAGTTTTTGCAGTTCCTGGTCAAAAGCAGAAAAATCAGCCATTCTTTGCCTGAAGTGCTCAGGCATTTCAGTCCATCCTGGCAAAGCAAGGAAAGTGGAGAACACAATTTTCAATTGCTGGAAACCTACCTGCAAAACCAGGGCATAGATTTCTCCTTTAGCCATTTCCGGCATCTGGGATTGTATGAACTGGCTGAGACCATTTTGCAGAAATTCCTTACAGAAAACACCATCGACCCCTTTGTGGCTTTCTTTATGGATGTGGTGTATGACTACAGCAACAAATTTGTTTCTTCGGTTTCCGGTTTCATGGAATGGTGGGAGAAGAATGCTGATAAATTTTCGGTGGTGGTACCCGAAGGTGTGGATGCAGTGCAGGTTATGACCATCCACAAATCTAAAGGATTGCAGTTTCCGGTGGTCATCTATCCTTTTGTCGATACGGGTTTTGGAAGGTTATCCAAGGAAGGGCAGTGGATTGAGCTTGAAGATTTGCCGGGTACCGAACCCCTTGATATTGCTTGGATAAGAATAACAAAAGCATTGCAGGATACTTCACTGGAACCTGTATTTGAAGAAGAACGTGGGAAAACCCTGCTGGATATTCTCAATGTAATGTATGTGGCATTTACACGGGCAGTGGATAAATTGTTTGTTTTTTCTCAACAGCCGGGCCAATCTTCCAAAGGGGATAATGTGCCAGCATTGCTGGTAAACTTTCTTAAGCATCAAAATGCGTTTTCAGAAGCAGAGAATAAGTATACATTTGGCGAAGACCATAGGGTTGAACATACTGAAGACTCTGAGGATGTAAAAGAAGCTTCCGCAGAAATTTTTAAAGAATACATGTCTTCTTCGTGGACCGAAAAAGTAAATATCAGATCCCTGCAACAAGAAAAGAAACCTGGATTTCAGTCAGAAGAAAGCTCCGAAAGGGGTTCATGGATGCACGATATCATGGAAAAGATTCATTCTGAGAATGATGTTGAAAAAGTTCTGAATCAGTTGCTGCAAACCGGGCAAATAGATGAAACTGAAAAATCAAGGTTGCAATCACAAATTCTTTCCATACTTAACAATCCTGTTATTAGTCCATGGTATGTCGAAGGTCTGGATGCCCGAAATGAATGTGGTATGTACGATGAACAGGGAAGATATTTTCGTGCCGACAGGGTAGTACTTCAGGATACAACGGCTGTCATTATCGACTATAAAACCGGAGAACCTTACCCGCATCATGCACGACAGCTTAATAACTATGCATTTATCATTAAACAGATGGGATACAGCGACATAAAAAAATATATCGTATACCTTGACCATGATAAAATAGAATTGGTCTAAATTAAAACTAGCTTGAATTCAGTATTTTAGCACCTGATTGCGGGCTTATTTTGGGAAAATATTTGTACTTTAACAGCCTGGAAAAAAATCCCAAAACACATGAACCCACAGGAAATCATCAGCAAGCATAAACCCACGCAGGACAACCTTCTCAACATCCTGCACGACCTGCAAAACAATAATCCTGAGAATTATATCACTACCGATGCCATGGACCTTGTGGCCCGCTATCTGAACATGACCAAAAGTTCGGTTTATGGTGTGGTGGATTATTATAGTATGCTGAGTTTAAAACCGCGTGGGAGGTACATCATTCGTATATGTGTATCGCCGGTTTGCCATATCAAAAAGGCCGGTGGAATCATAAGCCATCTTGAAAACACCCTGGGTATTAAGACTAGTGAAACAACTCCCGACAAACTGTTTACACTCGAAGTGGCCGAATGTTTAGGCCAATGCCAGGAAGCCCCATCCATGATGATCAACGAAAAGGTGTACAACAACCTCACCGAAGCACGCATTGAAGGAATTATTGCTCAACACAAATAAAACCTTTGCGCACATTGCGCCTCCTTAGTGCCCCTTGCGGTTTTCTGTTTTTTAACCGCAAAGAACGCAAGGAATCTCGCAAGGAACGCTAAGAGCAGAAAATATTAAAACTATGATAAAAGAAACCAGACTAACACTCCAAAACATCGGAAAAATAAATCCCGAAAGCATCGACGATTACATTGCAGCAGGTGGTTACGAAGGTTTGAAAAAGGCCCTTGCCATGGAACCCTTTTCCATCATCGATGAAATGCTGGAAGCGGGTTTGCGCGGAAGGGGCGGAGCAGGCTTTTCCACCGGCATGAAGCAGAAGTTCACCAGCAAATCCTGTCAGGATTGTCCGCAGCGTTATGTGGTGGTCAATGCCGATGAAGGTGAGCCCGGTACATTCAAAGACCGGGTAATTATGGAACAGGACCCGCACATTTATCTGGAAGGAACTATCATTGCTGCTTACTCTATTCGGGCAACAAAAGCATACATTTACCTGCGGGGTGAGTACACCGATTCAATTACCCGAACCCGCAAAGCCATTGCCGATGCTTATGAAAAAGGTTTCCTTGGGAAAAACATTCTGGACTCAGGCTTTGATTGCGATGTGGAAATCCGCTTGGGTGCCGGTTCATACCTTTGCGGTGAAGAACTTACCATGCTCGAATCGCTGGAAGGCAAGCGGGGCAATCCGCGAATCAAACCGCCATTTCCGGCGGAAAAAGGTGTATTTGGTGCACCCACTCTGGTCAACAATGTGGAAACCCTTGCCAATGTACCACTGATCATTAAAAACGGAAAAGAGTGGTACCGCAAGTTTGGTACGGAACGCTCTCCCGGCACCAAGATCTTTACCGTTAGCGGACAGGTCAGCAAGCCGGGCTACTACGAAGTGGAGTTGGGCATAACCCTGCGACAGCTTATTGATGACCTCTGCGGGGGTATGCTGGATGGAAAGTCTTTCAAAGCGGCCCTTTTGGGTGGTGCTGCCGGGACCTTCGTGGATGCAAGTATGCTTGACGAGAGAATGACCTACGACAATCTGAAGGAAAAGGGTGCAACGCTTGGTTCGGGGGCGGTAATTGTTATGGCGGAAGAAGATTCGATTTATGAAGTATTGCATTCATGCCTGCGTTTTTTTAAGCATGAGTCGTGCGGGAAGTGTGTTCCCTGCCGGGTGGGCACTACGCTGATGGTGAAAGACCTGGAAAAGCTCAAAAACGGCGTGAAAGACAAGGAAGCTCTTGTGCAGAAGCTGGTGAAGGACAGTAAGATGATTGCTTCCACATCTCTTTGTCCGCTGGGCCAGTCGCCCATCCTGCCTATGGAATCGGCGGCGAGGTATTTCACACAGGAATTGATTGTTTGAAACCGCAAGGGGCGCAAGGGAGGTCCTAAAGATTTTTAGTTCTTTGAGTTTTATATCTCGCAAAGTTTTATGTCTCGCAAAGGCGCAGAGACGCGGTTTTAAAAAATCATGAAATGATTTTTTGGATGCATTAGGTCAAGCTAATTGTGAAAAAAAGCTGGCAAAAGAACTACTTGTTTTTCGCAGAAAAACAATAAAACTGCGTCTCTGCGTCTCTGCGAGAAAACAAAAAAAGCGAGCACAATGACAGAAAACGAATTATACAGTCAAAAAAGTTTCAAAACGAACCAAAGCAGAATGCTGCAATGAAAGAGTAAAATGATGTGACTAGAAAAAAAGTTCTTTGAGTTTTATATGTCTCGCAAAGGCGCAGAGACGCAGTTTTAAAAAATCATGAAATGATTTTTTGAATACAATAGGGCGGACAAATTGAAAAATAAAAGCTTTAAAAGAACTACTTGTTTTTCAACGAAAAACAATAAAACTGCGTCCCTGCGTCTCTGCGAGAAAAAAGAAAACAAAAAAAGCGAGCACAATGACAGAAAACGAATTATCCGGTATTATTGTAAATACCAGTTTCAGAATACATTCAGAACTGGGTCCCGGACTTCTTGAATCAATATACGAAGAAATACTTGCCTATGAAATGACAAAGAAAGGATTGACCGTTGAAGTTCAAAAACCGATTATAGTAAACTGGGATAACAGGAAAATGTCAGTAGGATTTAAGGCAGATATA
>SKVR01000324.1 GCA_007129355.1 Bacteroidales bacterium
CCCATGGCAGCAAATTGCCAGTCGCCCATGCGGTACTGAACACCTGCATCCAGCCCGAAGCCCCAGGCACCGGCAAATGAGCCTGCAGTTCTTCTTATCACTTTGGCATTTAAACCTATATCGAGATTTTCGCTGATCCTGCGGGCATATGAAAGTATAAAAGCATTATCAGATGCCGAGAATGATCTTATTCGGTCATAATTGATGTTTCCCTCCGAATCAATGAGCTCGGATGTATCGGGTATGTCATCAACACCAAACCTCAGATAAGAGAATGCAAGTGCAGAATTTTCATCGGTATTGAAGGCGATTGAACCATAGTCGTACTGAGCAATACCGGCAAAATACTCAGTGTGCATGAGTGCAACCTGCATATTGGATTCTATCTGGAGTAAACCTGCCGGATTCCAATATCCGGCAGTGGCATCGCCGGCAACCGACACGAAAGCATTCGACATCCCCAGCGCTCTTGCTCCCACACCAATAGACAGAAACTCGTTGCTGTATTTCGGGGTTTGCCCGGTACTTTTTAAAGCGGGGAATATAAGTGCAAAGGAAAAAAGCAGAAACAGGTAATATTTAAAATGATTTCGATTATTTTGCACCTGATAATATTTTATGCTTAAAAAATTAGGGTAAAGATACAAAAACCCGAATTATGCCTTATTGCGGTTTTTACTTGTTGTTTCATTGCCGTTACAGGGGATTTCCACAGTTCTTACAATAGGATGCATCTTTCTGATGTTCTGATTCGCTGCAATAATCGCAAATAATTGTGGTGATCTTGTCATTTTTACCCCTTGCAATTTCTGCCGAAACAATTCCGGTTGGGATAGCAATAATACTGTAACCCAGAAGCATGATAAAGGTTGCAATAAACTTTCCAAGATCTGTAACAGGCACAATATCGCCATAACCAACCGTTGTAAGGGTAATTACGGCCCAGTAAATACTCAGCGGTATGCTGTAGAAACCATTTTTGCCATCTTCAACCACATACATGATACTTCCCAGCAGTAAAACAAGGATAAGAACAAAAATCATAAATATGAAAATTTTTCTGAAGCTCGACCTGATGGAGATGATAAGCATATTACCGGCTTTTATGTACCGGGTAAGTTTTAAAATCCTGTAAATCCGAAGCAGACGGATAGCTCTTATAACCACAAGGGGCTGCAAACCAGGTGTAATCAATGCAAGAAATGCGGGTAAAATAGCCAAAAGATCAATGATGCCAAAAAAACTGAAAATATATTTCAGTTTTCTGGGGCTGCTGATGATCCTTAGTATATATTCAATCAGGAAAATGATGGTAATAACCCATTCAGAATAAGATAAAAATAACTGGTGTCTTGCCCTGAATTCAGCTATACTTTCAAGCATAACAATAACAATACTTGCAAGAATAAGCACAAGTAATATTTCATCAAACAACCTACCGTAAAAGGTATCTGCTTTGAAAATGATTTCATACATTTTCCTGCGCCAGCTGGGCTTGCATTTATTTGAATTTGCGGGTGTTTTCATGCCAACGTATTTACGAGCCACAAATCTACAAAAAAAGGGGTTGCTTAAACTTCTGGAAGACCCTTCAGTATAGTTTTAACAAAAAAAGCTCCCGGAAACCCTGGAGCCTTTCTTGTGATAAAAACAAAAATTATTAAAACAGATCAGATGTGTTTCCAAATGATTTACTAAATACAAAATCACCGGCAGGGTGTCTTTCCCTTTCAGATTTTTCCATTTCGGCAAAGTTCTCCTCAAGCAGATCAGGTGAACCTTTATGTCCAATGGCAAAGGCTGTAATTGCCTGGTAATCTTCGGGGATATTAAAAATTTCAGCAGCTTTTTGTGCACTAAAGCCACCCATCTGATGTACAAAAAGACCTTCATGCATGGCCTGAAAGGTAATGTGCGCAACGCTTTGTCCCACATCGTAAATAAATGTTCTGCTGGGTCTTCCGTTTTTATCAGATATTTTTTTCCCGATACTCAGTGCAAGAACCGGAGCCAGTTTAGCCCATTTCTGATTGAATTCTACAAGGGTTTCCATAATCATATCCCACGTTTTATCGCCTTTTGTGCCAACGATAAAACGCCAGGGCTGGTCGTTGCTGCTGGATGGGGTCCATCGCGCTGCTTCAAAGATGCGTTGCAGAGTTTCTTTGTCAACCATCTGGCCGGTAAAGGAGCGGGGGCTCCATCTTTCTTTAAGAAGGGGATGAATGTCGAAATTTGTTTTTGCTGGTTTATCCATATAATTTAGCTTTTGCTATAATAACAAAGAAGGCATTGCAATGTTTAAGATATTTTGCCCGGGTCTGTTCAAATCAAAAAACCGGCAGGGATTAGCTGCCGGCTAAACTAAAATATTTATGAAGAGAGATATATATAGTTTGTGTGGTGTCAGAGTTTAAATCCTTCGCCCATGTAAAACTCCATGATCTTCATTTTGAAGACAAAGTCGTATTTAGCCTGCAAAGCTTCCCTTTCAGCCCTGGCCATACGGGTTTGCGATTCATTGAATTCAACTGAACTTACCATACCCAGGTCAAATCGCTGGCGGGTATAATTGAAAGCTTCATTGAAAGCATCCAGTGATTTTGTGGTGGCCTGGTATCTTTGGAATGCAGCCATGGCATCAGCGTGTGCCTGCTGAATGATTTTATTGAGATTGTTGCGCGTGAGCTCAAATTGATTGTTTGCCCTGTCAAGTTCTACCTTCGACTGCTGTATTCTTGTGCGAACATCCCAACGGTTAAAAATGGGTATCCTCAGGTTAAAACCTACATATTGGCTGAAGTTGTCCCTGATCTGGTCATTATAAGGCTTGCGCTCAAAGATATTCCTGAAACCGTCAGTAAAAACCGGGGTGTTATCTTCCAGGTAACCGATCTGTTCAGGTCCGGTAAGATCTCTGCGTACCAGTTGTTGATTGGCTTGTGAATAGCCTGTCCCCAGGCTTCCTTCCAGGTAAAGAGAAGGGCTTATTCTTCCGCGCTCCAGGGCTATCAGTCTTTCGGCCATCAAAATGCGTGTGTTTGCCGATTTAACAGATGGTTCAATTTGCATTGCTTTTTCAAATACCAATTCAGGGTCCTGCAAAACAGACTGATCCATCACGTCTATTTCGGGAGTAACGATACTGAACTCATCAGCAGGGTCAAGGTCCAGAAGTTGTATGAGTTCAAGATAGGAAAGACGCAGGTTATTTTCAGCATTTACCAGGCTTACCTCTTCCTCAGCCAGGCGGGCTTCAATTTCAAGTACACTTCCCCTGGGAACCGTGCCCCCTTCAAAGAGAATGCGTGTACGTTCAAGTTGCTGGCTGATAAGCTCCACCTGCTGGCGGGCAGTCTCCAGGAAATCTTCATTGTAGAGGATCTGCATAAATGCTGCGGCAATGCTCAGTGTAATGTCATTGCGAACCCTATCTGTATCGTGGCGCAATGCAGTATGACGCAACATGCTGCGGCGCATGTGGTTTACATTCTGAAAACCTGAAAACAGAGCCACTGATGAGCTTGCACCTGCATTCTGACGCATGATACGTTCTGTAGAGAACTCATTGGTAAAAGGGTCGACCGAACGGCCAAAACTGAAACCCTGAGAAGCCTCTATATTTAAATTGGGTAAGAAATTGGCATAACTCTGCTCCAGATCATACCGGCCCGACTCTTCATTAAGTTCCTGTTGTTTTATCTCCAGATTATGACGCATGGCATGGTCAATGCAGTCCTGCAGGGTCCATGCCTGTTGCGCCAGAATAGATGTGGTCATTAACATTGGAGATAAGGCAAATACTAAAAGTGTGGTTATGAATCTTGTTTTCATGTTTTCGTTCCGTTGATGTTATTCTTAAGTACTGGTTTGCAATGATGGATTTTCTTTTTTTTTAAAAGGTAAGGGTAGAAGCCCTTACCTTTCGCACTTAACCAATTAACCAATTAACCAATAAACTTACGCTGCCGGTAAAACGAAAAGTGTGCCATTACTTGTAATGTATTGTAATTTAGTATTATGAGAAAAATGATGAATATTGCTTTTAACAGGATGTGTACGGTATCAAGACAATAAATGTTCGTTTTTGGACAGGGCATAGCGCTACAAGATTCATTTCACGACCCGGCAAAGGTATTCAACTGTTTTTTTACTCTGGTTTTTTTAGGTTCCCCAGGTTTTAATTATTATGCACAGAAGTTAAATGTCAAATAAATAACGTTTCCATGATTAGTATTATAATTATATATCATAGTATTAACCATGAAAAAAATTTTTATATTTACTTCTTCAATTTCCGGCTGTTTACTTAACATCTGATCAATCCTTGTTGCATCCCAACATTACTGATAAGAATTTGCCTAATGGCAGCATACTTTCAAAATAATAAAATGCCACACGGGTTAATATGCCGGCTTTTTTTAACAAATAGTCGTGAACTAATCAAGAAAAACTATGGGACATTATTCGAGACGGAAATTTATCCGTACCAGCATTACGGGAGCCTTAGGGTTGTCCATGTTGCCATTGCTCAGGAGCTGCAAGGCTGGAGCCAATGATACATTGCGCATAGGCATCTGACCGACTTAAAAAAATTAAAAAACACATGAAATATTTACTATCCTTTACTGTAATCATTCTTTTAACCCTTACCTCCATTGTGGGGCAAACCCCCAGAGACACCGTTCTTATTGAAGAAGTGGTAATCACAGCCTCGCGAACAGAAATTTCGCGCCGCAATGTACCTGTAACTATATCCACCATCAACAGAGAGCAGATCGAATTGAGCAATGAATCTGCAGTATTGACGGTGTTGAGCCAGCGTATTCCCGGTATGTTTGTAACCGAACGGGGTATCACAGGCTTTGGCATAGGGTCAGGATCAGCGGGTCAAATCAGCATGCGTGGCGTGGGAGGTACCGCCCCCAACA
>SKVR01000027.1 GCA_007129355.1 Bacteroidales bacterium
AAACCTGAACTCAACAACGGAGATATCATAGACCTTTGCGGCACCGGGGGTGATGGAAAAAACACATTCAATATATCAACCCTGTCGGCTTTTGTGGTTGCCGGAGCAGGTATTCCCGTGGCAAAGCACGGTAATTATGGAGTTTCATCCACATCGGGTTCGTCAAATGTGATGGAATATCTGGGCTATCGTTTTTCCAATGAAGAAGATAAACTGAAACGCGAGCTGGATGAAGCCGGCATATGCTTTATGCACGCTCCGCTTTTTCACCCCGCCCTGAAAGCCGTTGGCCCCGTGCGCAAAGAACTGGGCATAAAGTCTTTCTTCAACATTCTGGGTCCATTGGTAAATCCTGCTCTTCCCAACTACCAGGCAAGCGGCGTATTCAACCTGGAAACGGGCAGGATTTACAGTTACCTATTGCAAAAGGAGAATAAACAATTCAGGGTGGTTCACAGTCTGGATGGTTATGATGAGATTAGCCTGACTGCCGACACCCGCATTTTTTCTCCATTAGGTGAGACTGTTGTTTCTGCTGAGAATCTGGGACTGCCTTCCAACAAAGCAGAAGACCTTTTTGGTGGAGACAGCATTCAAGACGCTGCAGCAATTTTCATGAAAGTACTGCAAAACCAGGCAAGTCCGCAGCAGAAAAATGCTGTTGCCGCCAATTCTGCCATTGCCATTCAATGTTATAGAAACGAACTTTCTCTGAAAGATGCAGTTCAGCAAGCAACTGAATCCATTGAAGAAGGCAAGGCATACCAAACATTTCAAAAACTCGTAAATCTTCAAAAATGAATATACTGGAAGAAATTATTGCACATAAGCGTCAGGAAGTAAATGAAAACAAGGAGCTTTATCCCGTAAAACTGCTGGAAAAAAGTCCATATTTCAGAGCGCAGCCGGTCTCGCTTGAAAAATACATAATGCGGCAGGACCTATCAGGAATCATTGCCGAGTTTAAGAGAAAATCACCATCCAAAGGAATCATCAATGAATTTGCTGACCCTGCCACAGTTTGCCTGGAATACATGCAGTCAGGAGCTTCTGCACTTTCGGTTATAACCGACAGCAAATATTTTGGTGGAAGCAATAAAGACCTTACCACTGCCAGGAAGTTCAATTATTGTCCCATCCTGAGGAAGGATTTTATTATGGATGAATACCAGGTGATTGAAGCCCGCAGCATAGGTGCTGATGCCATACTTCTCATTGCAGAGGTTCTTACCAGGGAAGAGCTGAAAAGATTGTCGGAACTTGCTTTCAGCCTGCAGATGGAAGTGCTTTTTGAGGTTCATGACAAGGAAAATATTGATAAACTACCTTCAGGAACACGAATAACAGGCATTAACAACCGTAACCTGAGAAATTTTGAGGTAAGCATACAACACAGTCTGGACCTACTGGCAGAACTACCTGCTTCCACCGTAAAAATTGCGGAAAGTGGCATCGACAGCCCACAAACTGCAGCTATGTTAAAAAGATCCGGTTTTTCTGGTCTGCTCATGGGGGAGCGTTTTATGCGGGAAGCCAATCCGGGCAGGGCCTGTAAACTGTTTATAAGGAAACTGGAGTACTGCACTTCCGGGTACGACTCTAAGTTCGTGCCCGGAATTAAGGAAAAGTAAAAACAAAGTCCGGGCGCGAGCTGTAGTCGCAACCGGACGAAACAAACTGAAGATGGTTAAAATAAAAATATGTGGTATCACCCAAAAGGAAAATATGCTGGAAGTTGCAGCATTGTTACCTGACTATATGGGTTTTATCTTTTATGAAAAATCGCCCAGGAATGTGAGTGGTAAAATCGATGAACTTCCCTTGAGTAAGCCGCCCGCTTCAATAAGAAAGGTGGCCGTGTTTGTAAATAAACCGCTGGAAGAAGCTAAAAGAATTATTCTCAAATATGGTTTTGACAGGGTTCAGTTACATGGAGATGAAAGTCCGGACTATTGCAGAAGATTGCAGGAAATTGTACCGGTAATCAAGGCTTTTGGTATTACAAACAAACTGCCTGATGAACTGACCGCTTATGACAACTGCTGCGATTATTTCTTATTCGATACCCGCGGGAAAAATGCAGGTGGCACAGGTATCACATTTGACCATAATATTTTGAAGGATTACATCATGACCAAACCATTTTTCCTGGCAGGAGGCATCGGGCCTGAGCATTTACAGAATGGTACTTTAGGAGATGTTCTTTCTCATCCTTCCTTATACGCACTGGATATTAACAGCCGGTTTGAAACAAGTCAGGGAATTAAGGATGTGGGATTGATTGAGAAGTTTATAGAGGGAGAACGAAAAACGCTAAACGCTAAACGCCAAACCTTATGAACATTGCAGAATAAAAGACAAACAATTTAAATAGAAAGTTATGACAGTAAAATTCGATACAAACCCAACCGAAGTAAAGCGCAATCAGAATATCCCTGATGAAAGGGGCTATTATGGTGGTTTTGGCGGAGCCTACATTCCTGAAATGCTTTATCCCAACGTGGAGGAGTTACGCAACAATTACCTGCAGGTCATTGAATCTGCTGATTTCAGAAAGGAATTTGAGCTGTTGCTCAGGGATTATGTGGGCAGACCCACACCATTGTATTACGCCGGTAATCTTTCTGAAACTTACGGAGCAAAAATATACCTGAAGCGCGAAGACCTTTGCCATACCGGTGCACACAAGCTTAACAGCGTTGTCGGTCAGGCACTCATAGCCAGGCATCTGAATAAACCACGCATCATTGCCGAGACCGGTGCCGGCCAGCATGGTGTGGCCTCTGCTACGGTTTGTGCGCTGATGAAAATTCCCTGTACCGTATTTATGGGAAGCAAAGATATTGTGCGGCAGCAAGCAAATGTGTTGCGTATGAAAATGCTGGGTGCAGAGGTGATTGCAGTGGAATCGGGCAGCAAAACCCTGAAAGATGCCACTAACGAAGCCATCCGTCATTGGATCAATCATCCCGATGACACGTATTATCTGATTGGTTCCACCATTGGTCCCCACCCCTACCCTGACCTTGTAGCACGACTGCAGTCGGTTATCAGTGAAGAAATTCAATCTCAACTGATGAAACAGGAAGGAAAAGACTACCCTGATTATGTGCTGGCCTGTGCCGGGGGAGGCAGCAATGCCGCCGGAGCCTTTTTCCATTTTATTGGGAACGGTAAAACCCGCCTTATCGGCACGGAAGCGGCCGGAGAAGGCGTCGACAGCGGTCTTACTGCAGCAACTATTTATAGCGGCACTCCAGGCATCATCCACGGTTGTAAAACCCTGCTTATGCAAACATCTGACGGACAAGTAATGGAAGCCCATTCGGTATCTGCCGGACTGGATTACCCGGGAATAGGGCCTATGCACGCCCATTTGCATACAACCGGACTGGCACAATATCTGCCGGTAACCGATACCGAAGCGCTGGATGCTGCACAAATGCTTAGCCGTGAAGAAGGTATCATTCCTGCGCTGGAAACAGCACATGCCGTGGCAGCATTATCAAAACTTCAGTTTAAACCCGATGATGTAGTGGTGATTTGCCTTTCAGGAAGGGGCGATAAAGATTTACAAACCTATCAGCAATATTTTCAGGAGATATGAACGCACTGCAAAACCTTTTTCACAATAAGAAACAAAACCAGCTGTCTCTATTTTTTACGGCAGGCTATCCGACAATTGACTCCACTGCAGGAATCATTGAAGCTTGCCAAAAGGCAGGTATTGATTTCCTGGAAGTGGGAATGCCCTATTCTGACCCACTTGCCGACGGACCTGTAATTCAGCAGAGCAGCACCCGGGCCATAGTCAATGGTATGACTATCGAACTGCTGTTCAATCAACTGGAAGCCCTGAAAGGAAAAACCACGATCCCATTGCTATTAATGGGATATCTGAACCCGGTGATACAATTTGGAGCAGAAAGATTTATGGAAAAAGCGTCAGCTACCGGTGCTTCTGGCCTTATACTTCCCGATCTGCCTATACATGAATACAGAGAAGAATATCAGACTTTGTTTGAAAAATACAATCTCAGCCCGGTATTTCTCATCACACCCCACACATCCGATGAGCGAATAAAGCTGATTGATGAGCTTTCCAATGCATTTATCTATGTGGTTAGTTCAGCGGCAACTACGGGTAAAAAGCAGGATTTCGGGCAGGCACAGCTGGTGTACTTTCAAAGGTTGAAATCCATGAATCTGAAAAACCCTTTAATAGGTGGCTTTGGAATTCACAACCGGCAAACTTTGCAGCAAGCCTGGCAGAATCTGAATGGCGCCATATGCGGTTCGGCATTTCTTAAGAAACTCGCAGCAACTCCGGATGCGGAAAAGGCTGTTGAGGAGCTGAAGAAAGACCTGGGACTGAAGATGGATTAAATATATAAATTCGAATATCGAATATCGAAATCCGAACCGAGCCGAAGTCGAGCTCAGCGAAGCTAAATCCGAAATAATTAACCCGATTTTTAAAAAACTGATACCAAAAAAATTAAAAAATGCTGATACAATTGCAGGAAAATATACCGGCAGAGCTGCTGGATTCAATTATTGCGGAACTGAAAACCCATGGTTACAAAGCCAGCCTGGTGGAAACGCGTCAGGCACAGTACCTGATATGCAACGGTAAAAAGGAAGCCGACATAAGATATTTTGGCAATCTGCCCGGAGTAAAAGATATTCATATTGTGGAAGATGCCAATAAACTGGTTTCGCGCCAGTGGAAAGTGCAGGACACCGAAATCCGGTTTGATGACGACACGGTAATTTCGCGAGATGATCTGACCATTGTCATGGGGCCCTGCTCGGTAGAGGATGAAGAGCAGGTAGTAAAAACTGTTGAATTCCTGAAGGAAAACAATATAAAATTTATGCGTGGCGGAATCTTCAAGCCCCGCAGTTCGCCTTATTCTTT
>SKVR01000264.1 GCA_007129355.1 Bacteroidales bacterium
GAGTCCTGAGCCAGGATAATGTTACCACCGAAGCAATTGATATTTCTGAACTTAATTCAGGATTATATTTTATTTCTGTTATCGATGTTAATAACAATAACATAGTAAGGAAAATCATCAAGCAATAAAATAAGGGGACGAATTATCTTTCTTGAAAAAGCCCGCTATGTTTTCATTTAGCGGGCTTTTTTTAGTGTACCGTTTAAATTGGCGGATTCGAATCCATCACACCTTTAGCCTTTTTTGGCTGAGTTTCTTAGTAAAATATCTTGTGAAATGAAAAAAAAAATTAACCCCAAAAAACAATCTTGGCTCATAGTTTTTGCAGTTATATTGTTGTGCTTAAATTCATGTATTTCAGACAAACAAAAGTTAAACCTGGTTGATTATGTTGACCCATACATTGGATCAGGGTGGCACGGACATGTTTTTGTTGGAGCAAGTGTGCCTTTTGGTGCAGTTCAAATTGGACCAAACAATATTTTTAAGGGTTGGGACTGGTGTTCAGGCTATCATTATTCTGATAGCTTAATTATCGGCTTTTCGCAATTGCATTTAAGCGGCACTGGAATTGGAGATTTGGGCGATGTTTTAATCATGCCGTACACAGGAGAGGTGAAACTTGATAAAGGCAGGCAGGAATACCCCCATAATGGATATTTGTCAAAGTTTAGTCGTGAAAATGAAACCGTAAAGCCCGGGTATTATTCAGTAAAATTGGATAATGGAGTCAGGGTTGAACTGGGAGCAACTGAGCGCGTTGGATTCCATCAATACTACTTTCCCGACAACAAAGAAAAGGCACGCATTATTATTGACTTAAAAGAAGGTGTTGATAATAAATCTACACAAGCCCGATTAGTACAAGTCGATGATTATACCTTGCTTGGGCATCGCTTTTCTACTGGATGGGCAAAGCATCGGGAAACTTATTTTGCCATACGAAGCTCTGTTCCCATTAAAGATTTCCAATTATATGAAGATAGCTTAGGTATTACAGAAACCACCAGTGATAGTAAAAATGTAAAAGGATTGATAAGCTTCGATACAACGCCGGAAATGGTGGCTCTGAAGGTTGGCATATCGCCTGTTAGTTCGGAAAATGCACTCGATAATATCGAAAATGAAATCCCTGACTGGGATTTTGATAAGGTTGTTCAATCGGCCAAAGATAAGTGGAATAATGAACTAAATAAAATAGTGATTGAGACACAAAACGAAACCAAAAAAAGGATTTTTTATACTGCTGCATTCCACGCATATATTCATCCCTCATTATTCAACGATTACAACGGCGATTACCGGGGAACAGACAATAAAATATATAAAAATCCGGGGTTCGAAAACTATACCGTTTTATCAACCTGGGATACCTACCGTGCAGCGCATCCGCTTTTTATCCTGACCCAGCCTGAGAGAACAGCTGATTTTATTAATACCATGTTGGCTATTTACGATCAACAGGGCTTTTTACCCATCTGGCATTTGTACGGATATGAAACAAGAACCATGGTGGGAATCAGCAGTTTGCAGATTGTTGCAGAAGCTTTAATCAAAGGCATTGAGGGTTTTGATGCCCAAAGGGCTTACCAGGCAGTAATAGCCACCTCGATGGCAGAAATTGGAGAAGGACTCGAATATCAAAGAGAACTTAAGCCAATTCCTCATGATGGAAAAGTTAGAAGAACCGTTGCACAGGCCATGGAATTGTCACTTTCAGATGGAAGTATCGCATTAATGGCTCGGGCCATGGGTGATGAGGAAAACTATGAATATTACAGCCAACGGGCGAAAAACTATCAGCACTATTATGACAAAGAAACGGGTTTTTTCCGGGGTGTTAAGAGTGATGGTACGTGGAACCCTTTATTCGATCCGCTATCTTCAATCAGGGAAATAGCCATAGATTTAGCAGAAGGAAATGCATGGCAGTATTTGTGGACTGCTCCTCAGGATGTATATGGTTTAATGGAAGTGTTAGGTGGTGAAGACAGGTTTGTTGAACGACTGGATACCTTCTTTTTAATTGAGTCTGAAGGAGAAGTAAGAATTGATTTAACAGGTTTAATTGGGCAATATGCTCATGGTAACGAACCCAGTCATCATATTGCTTATTTGTACGCTTATGCAGGTCAGCAGTGGAAAACAGCCGAAAAAGTTCACTACATTATGAACGAGTTTTACGATGATACTCCAGCGGGTATTGTTGGTAACGAGGATGCAGGACAAATGTCTGCCTGGTATATATTCTCCTCCATGGGATTTTATCCGGTATTCCCGGCTTCTGAAAAATATGTATTCGGAACTCCGCTATTCGAAAAACTTACCCTTAACCTTGAAGATGATAAAAAGTTTATAGTTCAAGCGAAGCAACTTAGTGATACAAACATCTACATCCAGTCTGTTGAGTTAAACGGAAAGCCCCACACCAAATCATATATCATGCATGATGATATTGTTGCAGGAAGTGAATTGGTATTTATGATGGGCGACACACCATCTGACTTTGGACAAAAAGAGGCTGACAGGCCTTAATGAAGAAATAGCATTTAATGGAAAGTATAAAAGGTGTCGGGTCGATAAGATTTACCGGAATTCTAAAAGCCTTCAGTCTAAATAACCTGAGTAGTTACTAAAAAACTAAAAATCAAATGACTAATATTTCATTTTGGGGATTATCATTTTGGGACATTGTTGTTATTTTTATATATTTTGTTGTTATTCTTCTGGTGGGTATACGGGCATCGCTTAAGATTAAAACCCGTGAAGATTATTTTATGGGAGGTCGCCGTTTTGGGAAGTTGATCCAAACTTTCGCGGCTTATGGGCAGGCTACATCAGTTGAAAATGTAACAGCTACCACAACCATGGTTAACACCAATGGAGCCTCAGGTATTTGGGCTATGCTTGCCGGTGGTTTATTAAATTTGCCGGTGTTTTGGATGACATCCATCTGGTATCGAAGGTTGCGGTGTCTTAGCCTGGGTGACTATTTTGAAGAAAGATATGGATCCATGCGCATGGCGGCTTTTTATGCCATGGGTCAAACCATATTTTTTATAATGATTGGAGCCTTTGGCTTAATGGCTATGACTAAAACCGTGGCTGCTGTTACGGCAAAGCCTGAGACGGAGCTAACTACACAGGAATATGCTGAATATTCGCAGGCTCTTGAAAGAGAACGCCTTGAGACCGCGGATTTTGTTTTGTTGCCGGCTTCCGATCAGGAAAGATTAAAAGAGTTGCAATTGTTGAGGCCACGGAAGGAATATTCTTACATTAATGAGAATATGTTTATTTGGATAGTGGCTTTTATTACCCTTTTCTATTCAAGCATGGGAGGACTTAAAGCTGTTTTCCTGGTCGATTTTATACAGGGTATCTTCACTATTATTCTGTCCATCTTGCTTATTCCTTTTGCCATGATAAAGATAAACAGCATTTTTGGTGGTGAAGGAGTTATGGGATCGTTCAGAACCTTGCATGAAGAATTACCGGCCTCATTTATGGAATTGTGGGGATCGCCCCATTTAATTGAATTTAGCTGGTATTGGATATTGTGGTTTTCAATCATGATTGTGATAAACACAGCTGCGCAAGCCAATCAATTAACTGCAATTGGTGCAGCAAAAGACGATTATACAGCACGATATGGTTTTGTTACCGGCGTGCTCCTTAAACGTTATTCTAATGTTATGTGGGGGCTTTTGGCACTTTTTACAGTGGTTTTGTACGGCGGTCAAATTTCCAATCCCGATTATGTCTGGGGTCATGCTACCCGCGATTTACTGGGACCCGTTGGCATTGGATTGGTAGGGTTAATGATTGCCAGTTTAATAGCAGCACTAATGTCAGCTAAATCGACATTCTTGCTTAGTGCCTCTGCAATGATTACCAACAACTTATACAAACCTTTCGTGCCCAATAAAACAGACTCCCATTACATATTAATGGGCCGGTTATTCGGAGTATTTTATATGTGCATTGCGGCCTACTTTGCTATGGTATCATCCAGTTTGTTCGAACTGTTCAAAATGACCATGATGTTCAACTCAATATTAGCAGCAGCCTTTTGGCTGGGTATGCTTTGGCGTCGCGCTAATGCTGCCGGTGCATGGGCATCCATGATTGTAATGTTTGTTCTTACAATTATAATTCCTTTTGGAATCCCTGCCATTTCAGATGCCCGAAACTCCGAATATTTGGTAAAAACAACTGAAGCAATACCCATAAGCCAGATGTATACTGCCACAGAAAAAGATGTTCAGTCCAGAAATGAGGAAATTGCTAGTTGGGAACGGTTATTTGCAGCGGGAGAAACAGCAGTAGAACGCCCCGGGATACTGAATGCTGGTGTTAGGTTTGAGAGGACAGTGCTTCATCCTGCAAAATCAATCTTTTGGAGTGAAGGTCTGGATTTTAATGAGGGCAAAGCTTCAGGTAAGGGCTATCTCAAGGTTGAACTGGTTGTATTAGACTTGTTAGGGTGGGATTTATCAAAACATACATACTCTTTTAATGAAACCTTAACTTTCATATTTCGCATCTTCTTCCCATTTCTGATCTTAATCATAGTATCTTATTTTACCAGACCCGAAGATAAAAAACGTCTTGACCAATTTTACGGTAAAATGCTTACTCCCGTTGTGGGTAGTCATGAAGACGATGAACGTGCCATGGAACTAACTCGTGCTAATCCCGGTAGAATTAATCATTTATTACTACTTCCTGGTTCTAACTGGGAAATCCGTAAATGGAACCGTGAAGACTGGATGGGAGTTATACTTTCAAGCCTTGCAGCCGTAAGTGTAGTTATTTTGCTAATTATTATTGTCAGTTTGGGGAGAGGATAGGTAGAAAACCGCGACCAACAATCATATTATGTGTATTACCAATTAACTGATTGATCATGCAAAACAACCAGAATAATAAAAAAAAGTCAGCGCTCATAAGCGATCCGCTGCCAGATATGCCCTGGGAACCCAAACCTGAAAATTTTAACGGGTTAATTTGGAGGCACAGTAAAAACCCCATTGTTGATGTAAACCCGTTTCCAAAAGCTCGTGGGGTTTATAACAGTTGCGTAATCCCCTGGGAAGGGAAATACATAGGAGTATTTCGGGCCGACTGGCATTGTATGACCCCTTACCTGCATTTTGGAAGAAGTGATGATGCATTGAACTGGAAATTTGATGAAGACCCTATTGAATTCATCTCGCCAGATCCGGCTTTGGGTGAACTCGACTTTGCGTATGACCCGAGAGTTTGTAAAATAGAGGATAAATACTATGTTACCTGGTGTAATAAATACTATGGGCCAACAATCGGGCAGGCCTGGACAACGGATTTTAAAACCTTTCATCAGTTAGAGAACGCTTTCCTGCCTTATAACCGCAATGGCGTGCTTTTCCCAAAAAAAATAAAAGACAAATATGCCATGTTGAGCCGGCCTATGGGCTTAGGAATGGCTGTTAACTATGGCGATATTTTCTATAGTCAAAGTCCCGACCTTGAGTATTGGGGTAAACACCGCATTGTAATTACCAGAGGGCCCAAAAAGTGGGAGCGTGTGAAAATTGGCCCGGGACCTATTCCCATCGAGACCACCGAAGGTTGGTTGTTGTTATATCACGGGGTTGCCGATACTTGTTCAGGATTTATTTATAGTATGGGGGCTGCCCTTCTCGATTTGGATGAACCCTGGAAAGTAATCTACCGGTGTAAGTTCCCGATTATGACACCAGAAGCCCTTTATGAAACCGCCGGAAGTGTCGATAATGTAATCTTTCCCACTTCGGTACTTACTGATGGCGAAACAGGTCGCATGGCTATTTATTACGGGGCAACCGATACTTACACGGCGGTGGCTTATGCCTATGTCGATGAGATATTGGACTATATAAAAAACAACCATGTTTAAGTAGGGTATACTTACATCAAGGTTGAGGTTAGTGAAGAAGTTTAATTTTTCAAGGTACTGAATTATGCAAAAAACAGATGATTTATCAATGGAGCTGAAGTTTACGGAAGCTTATAAGAAAAATATAAACAATCATACAGCTATACGCGAAGGGAGATGTTTGCAGGCTCAGTTTCCTTCTGTACTTACTGAAATTGAAGAAAATGACCGCCTTGCAGGTCGAACCAACTGGGGATGGGTGGGGTTTAGCCCGCATAATGCACCTCCAGGTGCCGCTTATGGTTATTTCTGTCACGAACAAAAAATAATTGAACTGATTGAACGGGGCAACATACCTGTTGAGCAAAGACATGGTGTCCACGAAATGATTCATTTCTGGAAAAGGGAAAATACAAAAGCAAAAGTTGAGGCGGCTTTCACCGATAAAATGAAACCTGTTTTATTCAGTGATGAAATTGTTTCGCTACCCTATAACTTTAAGCCCATGGTGGCTCAGCCCATTTACCGCATGGCAGGGGTTTTTGTTGACTATGAAAGACTGTTGAATCTTGGTATCCCCGGATTAATTAGTGAGGTAACAGAAAAACGCGATAAAGCAAAGAAAGAAGGTGGGGATCATCAACTTTTTGAGGGCATGTTAATCGCTCTTGATGTATTTGTTGATTCATGCCATCATTATCAGAAGCAAGCGCTTGAAAAAGCAAGGGCAACAACAGATACTAAACGAGCGTCAGAATTGTATCGGCTGGCAGAAGTACTGGAAAAGAATGCTACATCAAAGCCCGAAACATTCTATGAAGCCCTTCAGCTTTCGTGGCTTTATACCTTAATGTGTGGCTCGCTGGAACTGGGCCGGATGGATGTATTTTTGGGCGACTTTTATGTGCATGATGTCGATAACGGCATTATTACCGAAGCAGAAGCTTTGTCGTTAATGCATTCCATTTGGAAGCTGATTATTGATTTGTTTCGCGATGTGGATGGCCGCATTATTATTGGGGGTAAGGGGCGCAGAAATGAGAAAAATGCCGACCGGCTTGCTTTGCTTATCCTGAAAACCATGCAAACCTATGGCAAGGATATTTTGCCACAATTAACATTACGTTTTTACGAGGGGATGAACCCTGAACTCATGAAAAAATCGCTGGGATTAATTGCCGATGGCTTTACCTTTCCTTTGCTGTACAATGATGATGTGCTTGTTCCCGGCGTGGCCCAGTCGCACGATGTACCCATTGAAGAGGCAGAACAATATATGCCCCTGGGATGCGGTGAAATAGTTTTGGACCACATGGGGTTCGGTACACCCAGTGGTTCATTAAATGTATTGAAAGCACTGGATATAACCCTGCGTGATGGCCTGGATAACATTACAGGGAAAAGATTAGGCCTTCCAACAGGTGATTTCCGTGACTTTAAGACCTTCGATGAGTTTTTATCAGCCTTTAAAAAGCAACTCACTTTTTTTATTGAGATACTGGCTGATCATGAGGAATTAGAATATGTTGAAACAGGTAAGCAGTCTCCATATCTCTATTTAAGCATGCTTTATGATGACTGCATGGAACGGGGGAAAGGAATTTTCTCCGGTGGCATTCGTTACCTTGGTGGTTCGCTGGAATCGTTCGGGAGTGTAAATGCAGCCGATAGTGTTACAGCCATAAAATATGCTGTTTATGATAAAAAGCTCATTTCTGCCGAAAGGCTTTTAGAAGCTTTAGATAACAATTTTATAGGCTATGAAAAGGAGCAAAAAATACTAATGGACGCTCCAAAATATGGAAACGATGATGCCTATGCCGATGAGATAATGGTACAATTGCATGATTTTACCTGCAACACCATTCGCGACCAGCGCGATCGTACCAATTTAGACTGGTATTTAAATGTACTCATCAATAACAAACAAAACACCATTCTTGGCCGGTGGGTTGGGGCAACCGCCGATGGCCGTAAAGCCGGCGGCGCCATGGCCAATGGTAATACCCCGTCGGGCGGGAATGATAAAAAAGGCATAACAGCACTCATAAATTCATTGGTAAAACCAAGTCAGACAAATCATGCCGGAACGGTGCAAAATATGCGTTTTGGTTACGAGTTCATTGCGAATAACAGTGACAAATTTGAAAGTATATTAGATACCTATTTCAAAAAAGGCGGCCCACAGGCCATGATAACGGTGATAAACAAGGGCGATTTGGAAAAAGCACTGGTTGAACCGGAAAAATACAAAGATGTATTTGTTCGCATTGGTGGTTTTAGCGCACGTTACATCGATTTACCCAGAGATGTGCAGTTAGAAATTTTAAGTCGTAAAACCTATTGAGTGTTTATGGGTCAATGAATGAAAAGGCCACCATATTTGATATTCAGCGTTCATCTTTTTACGATGGCCCGGGTATTCGTACCACCGTGTTTTTTAAGGGTTGTCCTTTAAGATGCTGGTGGTGCCATAATCCTGAGTCTTACAAAAAAGACAAACAGTTATTTTATTTGTTTGATAAATGTACGCTTTGTGGAGAGTGTGTATTAACTTGCAGCAATAAAGCACATCAGATATCAAACAACTCGCATTCAATAAATTCCAATTCCTGTAAACTTTGTGGGGAGTGTGTTGAACGGTGCAATTTCGGTGCCCTGAAAATAATGGGCACCGAAATGACCGTAGATGAGGTCATGGAAATTGTTGTTGCGGATTACGATTTTTATAAAAACTCAAACGGGGGTATTACACTAAGTGGTGGTGAGCCACTCATGCAATTTTCTTTTGCCATGGATTTGCTGAAAAAATGCAGGGAAAAGGGCATAAATACCTGTGTTGAAACTTCAGGATTTGTATCTTCTGAAAATTTCAGGCAAATACTCCCATTGGTTGATGTGTTGCTTTTCGATTATAAGATAACGGATACGGATGAGCACAAAAAATATACAGGGGTGAGCAATGATATTATCTTAAAGAATCTTGATATTGCTTATAATTCAGGAACACCGATAATTTTGAGGTGTCCCATAATTCAGGGAATAAACGATACCGATGAACACTTTCAGGGAATAAGTGCATTAGACAAAAAATATCCAAACTTAGCAGAAATAGAACTTTTACCTTACCATACCATGGGTAATAATAAACGAATAAGTATGGGTAGTGAAGAGACACTTACCGATTTAAAGTCTACTTCATCCGAATTAGCCGCTAAATGGCTGAAACGACTTAAAAAACTGAATTGCTCAAAAGCGAAATTGGGATGACACGAACGGTGATGCATGTTAACTATTGTTTCGGGTAATTAATGAAAGATTATATGAATTTCATGCGGGTATTAATTCATAATTAAGCTTCTGTTAATGCCATTGGATTACTTTTACTTTAATTATCTATAGCGATAAAGTGACTGGCGCAATTTTATCAATCTTTTGGCTTGCACAACATAGCCTTAAATCCAAACTCTAAAAGAAAGCATGTTCTTAAACTGAATTTTATAATGAAAAAACAATTAATCTCAATCGTTTTACTTTTTAGCATTCATTTTCTTTTTAACCATAATTTTCATTCTAACCAGGTGTTTGCGCAAGATGTAGGTTCACTTTTTTGTTGGCACTATAAAGAAATTTATGGTGGGCACGATTACGCACTTAACCAATCGATTCTTAAAAGAAATTTTCCCAATAACAATACGCATTGGAGTGACAATTTGCAATGGTGGGAAAACATTGTTGAGGAGATAGAATATTCCGGAATGGATTATATTGCTCTTTTAACCAGAGGGAATCAACCCAATGCGCCTGACAGAGGAAATGGCAACCCAAAGCATATTCCAACATTGATTGATGCCATGCATAAAAGAGGAGCCACTTCCTTCAAATTAGCACTTTTCGACGATCCCCCCAATTCATGGACAGGAAGCAAGAATTGGAATGAATCGGGAGGTGCACATTATGGGACATCACCAGCGTTCGATCTTTCCAATACCGATAATTGGAAATACATTTGGGATTACAACCTGAAACAGGCAATTGAACACATTCCAGAAGCAATGCGTTACGAAATAGATGGCAGATTGGTTATCTTTTTTTGGCAAGTAACAGAAAATTGGGTAACAAATCTACAAGGAAATTTATCTAAGTTATTGCAATACATTAGAGATGAAAGCCAGGAAACCTTTGGTTTTGAACCCTATGTAATCGTCCAACATACCTGGTTCCAACGTGATAACACCTTAAACACTGCAGGTGTTGTTGATGCCGTACACGGGTGGTTTTCAGCTGCCGGGGGACGCTCCTGGTCACTTCATTCCTGGGAGGGGGTGAAAACAGGTGTTGTTGTTCCTGGGTTTGCACCTGCAGGTGACCCCAGACATTTAGATCCGTTTATGGGTACTGATGACAGCGGCAAAATGCTTAAAACCGGTCTGGAAAATACGGTTAATGCCGGTGCAAGAACTACGTTAATAGAAGGATTTACCAATGCGGCTGAAACAGCTGCTATATGGCGCAGTAGCGACCAGGGGACATATACCTTTTACGAATATCACAACCAACGTCTCAATATCGTAAGAAGTTACACCAGAAACCCATTCCCGGATACCTTAAAAGTTGAAGCTGAGGCTTGCGATTTTAATTATGACTTAACTCCTGTAAATACCGGAGGTGCATATCTGTATATGGGAGATCTTGATGTAGTTAAATGCCATGACACGGGCGGAGGATGGTACGTTACTGACACTGAACCCACCGAGTGGATGGAATGGAGGGAACTGCCCCTTTTGGAAGAAACCAGATTTGAATTGAGGTATAAGTCAACGGCTCCTTCATCGGTAAAAATTTCTATCGACGGCAACGACTTGCCAACGGCAAGTTTGCCTTCCACCGGCGGTACATGGTCAACCATTGATATTGGCTCGGTGTCTCTTTCTGAAAATGGATTACATACCGTAAGGTTAACGATTGTTTCGGGTAGTCCGGATATAAATTATTTCAACAGAATAAAAGGAGTTCCAGTCAGTTCGGATGTGGTTCTTCAGGCCAATAAGCAAAATGATATCCTTATATATCCAAATCCTGCCTATGATTTTGTTAGAATTGTTCCGAATAAGGAAAGTGGAGAAATTAGTTTGTATTCAATAACTGGTGAACTTCAGATGAAAAGAGTATATGAAACAGAAAAAGAAATTGAATTGAATGTTTCTAATCTGAAACCCGGGTTTTATTTGCTGAGAATTAATAACCAATCACGTAAACTTATTATCAGATAATGGCTGTCTGTAAAGTTGCCTTTATTAAGGAAAAAGGCAGAATTTTATTAGTGACAAACAGAATTTAAATTGAAAACGCTATGCTACAAGGATCAATAAGGAATTCAATCATTAGCCTGCTCGTGATTTATATGATTGCAGGAACTGCTTTTGGTCAAACCAATATTTCACAAGATCCGTGGTTTTTTATCCATCTTACAGATCCGCAGTTTGGAATGTTTGAAAAGAACGAAGGCTTTGAAAAAGAAACCCTTTTATATGAAAAGGCAATAGCCGGGGTGAATAGATTAAAACCTGATTTTATTGTTATAACAGGCGATTTTGTTCACAATCAAAGCTCTGAATCACAGAATGAGGAGTTTCAACGGATCACCGCAAAAGTAGATCCCGGAATTCCTGTTTACTATTCTCCGGGTAACCACGATGTTGGACGTGAGCCAGACAAGCAAAGCCTGAAAAGATATAAGAAAAGGTATGGAAAAGATAGATTTTCATTTCAACACAAAGGTTCTGCATTCATTGGTTTTAACACGAGCTTGATAAAAGGAAAAAAAGAAAAGCTGGAAGAAAAGCAGTATAAATGGTTAACATCGCAACTTAAAAAATATCAGGAAGCGAATCATATTATTTTGTTGTGCCATTATCCTTTTTACAACCAAACGATTGATGAGCCAGAGAGAAATTCGAACCTGGGACCTGAGGCTCGTCAAAAATATCTCCCCCTGTTTGATGATGCTAATGTCAGGGCCGTTTTTTCGGGTCATTATCACAATAACGCGCTATCCAGTTACGGAAATGTTGAGCTGATAACAACCAGTGCAGTAGGTAAACCTCTTGGAGATGCTCCTTCCGGTATGCGAATCGTAAAAGTTTATGAAGATAGGATTGAACATGAATATTTTGGTTTTGAAGAAATTCCGGAATCGGTAAGGTTTGATTAATTTGTAACTCCAGGTATTCAGGCTTTAGGTTGCTAGACTTTAGGAATATACCTGACTGAATTCTAAAAGCCTTCAGCCCTTAGTCTAAATAACCTGAGTAGTTACATGAAAAGTTGCCATTAAAATTATTTTTTAACAATTCAAATCAAATAATTAGGTTATTCTTTTAAGTTTAGCCACCCTCATTCAAAATTTACAAACTATGAAAAGAATTATTTTAATTAGTGCCGTATTATGTATGGCTTCTGTATTCACTTTTGCCACTGGATTTCGCGTGGTTGACGGACAATATATCGACATTTTGCAAGACGATAAACCGATTGTTCGTTATATGTATGCATTCGATAAATCGAATAATGATCGAAAACACGAAACTTTTAAGGTTTTTCATCATGTAATGAATGAGGAAGGTACTTCCCCTATCACGAAAGGGCCACGCGGCTTGTTTACTCACCATCGGGGTTTCTATATCGGGTGGAATAATCTTCAGCATGCCGGGGCTGAGCATGACCTCTGGCACATGAGAAAAGATGAAGCCCAGGTCCATAGAGATATTGTGGTAAAAGAATCCAATGCTGAGCGAAGTATACTGTCAACACGGATTGATTGGTTGGGAACTGACGGCGAGACGGTAATACTTGAAGAAATAAGAACAATTACGGTGTATCATGATGATCCGGATGCACACACTGTCATCGATTTTCAGTCAGAACTCAGGGCTGTTAATGGCGATATTGAACTTAATGGAGATGCTGAACATGCCGGAATGCATTTTCGTGCAGCACAGGATGTGGCTGAAAATAAGTCGGCAATCTATATTTTTCATGCCGAGAATATAAACCCCAGAGAAGACATGGACTTGCCCTGGGTGACCATGACCTATAAAATGCTGGATGGGAGACATTATTCAGTGCAACATATGAATCATCATAAGAATCCAAAAGATACTTATTATTCAGCTTACAGGGATTATGGTCGTTTTGGAGCATTTTTCGAGAAAGACATCAAAGACGGAAATACTTTGACCGTAAAATACCGCCTGCGAATCACTCCGGGTGAAGCTCCCACCCATGAAGTAATGGACGCACAATATAAGATGTACCTGGATTTATAAGATGTTATCAAATTCTGACTTGAGTCAGGAGAATGCTCATTCATTATTAATAAGGGCTGCTGATGAATTCAGCAGCCCTTTCCGTTTCAGGTTGAACTTACGTGGCGATGAAGTAATCAGGAGACCCCTGCACGTTATTAATTCTCCGGTGCAATCTTCACCACCGTCTTGCTGGAAGCATTCAAATGAATATCCACATCAACAACATGATATTTATCGCCGTCAAAGGCCTGGTAAACAGATCCCTGTGAAACCCTATAAACAGCCCCTTGGGGCATAATAAAGCGCACCCTGGCATCTGAGATCGCATAATCAAACTTGTTGATCAGGGTTGCGGTATTATATGAGGAGCTGCCGTTATTGTCATGTTCATAGTCCAGTGTGAGGTTATATATCCAGACAGACATATCCGGATTGGTCCTTTCTTCATCATTTTCCAGCACCCTGTTGTTTGCGGTAGAAAGACCGTAACCATCGGTGTCCGGATCAGTATTCGTATATCCTACAGGCATAAAAGTTCCTTTGCTGTCGTCAACCCGAAACAACATGAATTCCATGTATTCCCGAACCGAACGTATATAATACATCACCTGCCTTTCGTCTATCATATAGGGATTCCTGTCTCCCAGATGATGATTATGCCCAAGCAGATATAATCCAATATCATTTTCACTCGCAAAAGAATCCATATATTCGGTCCTGGATATATGGGCAAGGGCCACATTGAGATTGCCGTTTGATCCCTCACCATTGAGCCAGTTGGCCGCACGATCTCTTTGCCAGTGCCAGTCATAGCCAAGCCAGCCATTATTAAATATCATAAAACGGCTGTTTCCATATCTGAAAAAATGATATTGCAGGCCGTGCCATCTGTTCCAATAATCCGATTTCAGGTCGTTATAACCCTCTCTGGGTAACCCGTCAATACCACCCTCAGGATAGTCATGGTTACCGGCAATCACAAATGTGGCAGCATTGAAATCGTGCATCCCTTTCAAACCCTCTGCTTCATTTCCCTGATAGAAAAGATCCATTCTTTCCTTGAGTTGGGATGGATCTGAATGATAGTAAACGACATCACCGGCGTTGACAACAATGTCGGGATTGATAATATTGGCCATTTCAACAAAAGCTGTATGCTTGTTGGGCACCATTACTTCTGTCCCCCGCTGCCCATAGTGGCTGTCGGCGATGAGAAATATTTTGTAATTGGTTTTGTACTCCCGGATCACCTTTACTGCACTTCTGGAGATTACCTCACCGCCTGATGTATTAAGGATCAGATCATAGCGATCCTCCGGGATTTCTTGCGGTACTCTAACCTTAATTTTGGTGTTATATGTATTTTCGGAAACCGGATCATATTCCCAGCTTCCTGATACTGTGGTAATTGACTCCGAGGGGATGAGGGCCGTATTGTAAGGACCCTTTAAAACTACCGAGCTAACGACCTGGCCGGGTTTGGAGTTAAACCAGACATCAAAGCTTTGGCCGGGTTTTACAATGGCTGTGGTCGCATTATATGGATAGATAATACTTCCGGCTGTGTTATCCGTTGAGGTAGATCCAGAGAGGGAATGTAAATTTAAAAAAGAAAAAACAAGGATGAAAATCATTTGCAAAGTTTGATTTCTTCCAATCGGTCTGCTTTTTAGAGGTTTCGCATGCAAAAATTCTTCCCTTATATGGTTTAATTGTAATGGAAGTACCGATATGAAGCTTGCGTAATGGATTTTATACTTCATTATTTTTTCTTTTTATGGGTTAATATTCTATTGGATGCAGGCAGCTCGCCCATGCCGTTTATTGATGCCACTTTTCGAATCCTGTTGAGCTCAATCAACCACTCACCGTAACCCTGGCCTTTCAGGCGGAGTTTCTTTCACTTCCAGCTTATTTTGCAACGCTTCCTGCGCTTTACCAACAAGCCACATATAATAATCAGCAGGAAGGCCCTTGTAATTTAGAAAAAGACTTTCGCCAACCGGTGGATCTGGGTGAACCTTGAAGAGGGCTGTTCCTTCATCCACCTCATCGAACATGGCTACATAAATCATTTGTGCACCCACTTGCAGGTTTTCATAAATCTGTCGCCACAAAAATTGACCATCTAGTCGAGGAATTTGATCCAGGGGCGGGTCTCCTTTTAAATTGTGCCAGCTAAATCCCGGGAATACAACAGGCAGAAAATCAATGTTGTGTTCTTTGCACCATTCGATGTCGGGTTCATGCATTCTATTAATAAATTCTGCTGCACGCTCGGGTGAGCGATACCTTCCTACTGTCCAGGGGGATATTATATCCGCCTTTTTTATGGCTTCCCGCAGGATTTCATATTGTTCACTTTCTCCGTATCGCCAGTGGTTTTCACCTCCAATCATTACAGAGAAACCACCATATACCGGATCGTTCTTTACAAAATCTATTATTTCATTATAGAATTCAGGCATCCCTTCGCGGTTCTCAAAAAGGCCCCAAATGGCTAACAAAGGTTTGCCGTTATGGTGTTGATATGCTTTATCATTGGGGTCTTTTCCAAGCTTCATGTTGTCAATAAGCCGTTTCCAGTCGGTTTTGAATAGACGCAAGGCACGCTCAGCATTCCCCACACTGGTCATGTCATACATCAGTGCCCATGATCGGCCATGGGTATTTGCGCCTTCGCGTACATTTTCCAATACTTTTGTATAACCATACAGCTTTCGCGCAGGCTCTGTGCCATTAATGAAACGTTGCAAAAATACACCGTGAATCCCGGCTTCCTTCATCCATTCGAAATGACGCACAACCGTTTTTTTATTCATGGAACTGAATACATAAGCTGTACTGCCATCGGCATGTTTGAATTCGGTAGGATATTTTTCTTCATCCGTTAACTCACGCGTGTCGGGCCAGTAATCAATGGTAAGCATTTTAGGATTAAATTCCCGGCGACGCCCCCAATGCACCCATCCCTCGCCCGAACCATCGCCCGGGGCACGAAACCATCCCTGGTAACCACACATCAGCTTACCCAAAACCGTGCTTGTTTCTACTTGTTCGTCAGAATTTGGTCCATCGTAAGGCTTCATTTGGGCAACCACTTCTTCCAGGGTCATGGAAAAGGGTTGAAATTCCTTTTGTAATGGATCCTGACCATAGGAATTAACAATTGAAGAATTCAGAAAAAAAGCAAGAAATACTAATTTAACTAAATTATGTTTTATTTTCATGGGAGCGAATTTTAATTTTAGTAAAAATTTAATGTTTATGTAAAATATTGTGCCTTAAGGATTGTTTCTTTGTCAACTTTTCGGTAGATTATTTTCATTACAATATATTCAGGTTGAGCCTATTTTGCTATTAATTCGGCTCTATGGAATAATTTCCCTGGATTATATTTAATTGTTTCAAACTATCTATTACTAATAAAATA
>SKVR01000277.1 GCA_007129355.1 Bacteroidales bacterium
CAAGTCCGGGCATTGTTCCGGTAATGATGTTTTCAATAACATTCACTGTATTTCTCTCGGTTTCACTGCGGTTTATCAGTGCCACCCGCTGCACACTCTGATCTACATACACCTGGGCCGGGCGTTGCACGGGAACATACACTGTACGTGTGCAGGAAAGCACAAACAAGCTAAAAATAAGGATGGGTAAAATTTTTTTCATGGCAAATGCGTTTATATTTTATGTTATTCTCTTTTGAATCACAGCATTTTAGGGGTGCAATATAAGACCAATACGGGTTTTGTTTTTGCGTAGTTTTACGGGAAATTACCAAAGGGTATCACCAAGAAATGGCATCCCTGACCAGATTTTCAACCAATCCAAGGGATGCCATCCCTTATCCCAATTAAACACCAGAGAAGGTTCAACTTTTTCAAAATGTAATAAAACTCAGGGATGGCATCCCTGACAACAACTACACCTGAAAAAATAGTAATTTTGCACCATGCAAAAAAAAGTAATCATCGGGCTTTCCGGAGGGGTTGATTCCAGTGTGGCGGCATACCTGCTCAAAGAACAAGGTTATGATGTAACTGCCCTTTTCATGATCAACTGGAAGGACAGTAGTGTTACCCTTTCGGGCGATTGTTCCTGGGAAGAAGATATTATCCTGGCACAGCTGGTTGCTCGTAAAATTGGCATTCCGCTTGAAGTGGTCGATTCAACCGAGAAATATAAAGCCAGCGTAGTGGAGTATATGTTCTCTGAATATGAAAAAGGCCGCACACCCAATCCCGATGTACTTTGCAACCGCGAGATCAAGTTTGATGTATTTCACGAAGCTGCCGCAAAATTCGGCGCCGACTATATCGCCACCGGCCATTATGCCCGCGCAGAAAATATTCAGACAGAACAAGGCGAATTTACCCGTTTAATGGCAGGGATAGACTCCAATAAGGATCAGTCTTATTTTCTTTGTCAGCTCTCGCAGCAGCAACTCAGAAATGTGCTGTTCCCCATTGGGGATATCGAAAAGCCTGAAGTGCGGCGCATAGCTGCGGAACTGGGTCTGGCATCTGCAACTAAAAAAGACTCACAGGGAATCTGTTTTGTGGGAAAAGTGGATCTGCCCACTTTTTTACAGCAAAAACTGGCATCCAAAACCGGCAAAGTCATTGAAATTGATGCCGGTGATCCCTTGCTATTGCATTATCACAACGAAACCATAAGAAATATTTCGGATGACAATTCACTGGCCGAAGCCTGCAAATCCTTTGACTTCAGTGCCATGCAGGGCAAAGTAGCCGGCGAGCACCGCGGAGCCCATTACTTCACCATTGGTCAGCGCAAGGGACTGAATATCGGGGGCAAAGCCCTCCCCCTCTTTATAATTGGAACCGATGTTGACAAAAATATCGTTTACGTCGGACAGGGACACGACCACCCCGGCCTTAACCGCAAAGGGCTGTTTATCGCAAAAGACGAAATCCACTGGATCCGCCCTGATCTGGAACTCCGGCCCGGACAAACCCACAAATGCCGGGCACGCATCCGCTACCGCCAGGAGTTGCAGGATGCTACCCTGATCATGCGCGAAAACGGGCTCTACATCGTGTTTAACCAGCTGCAGCGCGGCATCGCCGCCGGGCAGTATGCTGCATGGTATTATGATGATGAAGTGGTGGGATCAGGGGTGATCAGCTAAATAACCGCTTTTTCAGCACTAGCATTGATAAAATAAAAAATGATAAGAAATCTGGCGGTTGCTAATGTTAAAAACAATCGCATTTTTCTAATAATCAAACAAATACAAACCAACGTATTAGTTATCACACAATTTGTTGAATGTCTAACATATTTTTAAAAAAACGTTTAAACCCACCCGTTGTTCCATCAGTTAAATTTTGGCTTTTTTCTGCACACAAATGATTATCAGTAATTTGTATACAAATAAATCAAATGAATTGCATGTCTGCTATAAGAAGGATAATTGTTTATTCCATTTGAAATAAAATCTTTATTCATTTATTGATTATCTTTATCGGTTGAAAAACTTAAACCACATATGAAGAGCTCTCAATATTTTTTTCTTATTCTGTCGTTTTTTAGCATTCCACCATGATGGGAGAATGGACAGGATATATTCTATAAAAAGCCGTTCTCTTATCATAAAAGAATGGCTTTGTGTTTTTAGAGCGTGAAAAAAGAATAAATAACCCAAAAGCAGAAAGTATGCAATACGAATTACCCGAACAGGCTGGCCTGTATGGAAAGGAAAATGAACACGACAGCTGCGGTATTGGTTTCGTGGCCAATATTAAAGGAGATAAATCTCAGGATATCGTAAAAAAAGGTCTGGAAGTTTTAATGAATATGACCCATCGCGGAGCCGAAAGTTCTGACAACGTAACGGGCGATGGTGCAGGGATACTTGTTCAGATTCCTCATGAATTTTTCCGAAAGGAGATAAAGAACCTTTCTCCTGAGGGTACTTACGGCGTGGGCATGATGTTTCTACCTGCCATAGAAAAAGACAGAAAAGCATGCGAAGACATTTTTTACAGAATAATTAAGGATGAAAATCTTGAACTGATAGCTGTCAGAGATGTCCCTGTAAACAACGAGACACTGGGAAAGATTGCCCGGATTAACGAACCTTTCATGAAACAGGTTTTTATAACCGGGAATTACGAACAGGAAGACATGGAAAGAAAACTCTATGTAATACGTAAACTGGCAGAACAGGAAGTAAGGGAATCGGATATTACAACAAAAAACTTTTTTTATTTCTCCAGTTTATCTTCCAAAGTAATGATATATAAGGGGATGTTCACCCCTGAACAATTGGCAGATTATTTTTCCGACTTTCATGATAAGAGCTTTGAAAGTGCCATTGCTCTTGTACACTCCCGATTCAGCACCAACACCTTTCCCACCTGGTCGCTGGCACAACCATTCCGCTTCATTGCCCACAATGGCGAAATCAATACTATAAAAGGAAACCGTTTATGGATGCAAACCCGGGAGTCTCTTCTGAAAACAGATGTTTTTGGCAAGGACCTGCAAAAGCTTTTTCCCATTATTGAACCCGGAAGAAGTGACTCAGCGTCATTAGATAATGTACTCGAGTTTTTGGTTCTTACCGGAAGAACTCTGCCTCATGCACTGGCTATAATGGTACCCGAATCCTTTAACGACAAAAACCCGATTCCGCAAAGTCTCAAAGACTTTTATGAATACAATTCAACCATAATGGAGCCCTGGGATGGACCTGCTTCCTTGCTTTTCTGCGATGGAAGATATGTGGGAGGCACCCTTGACCGCAATGGCCTGAGGCCATCAAGATACCTGGTTACCAATGATAACCTCATCGTTATGGGTAGTGAAACCGGCGTGCAATCATTCCCCGATGAACAGATAAAGCAAAAAGGCAGGCTTCGGCCGGGAAAAATCCTGCTGGTAGATACCAAGCTGGGAGTAATCATTTCCGACGAGGAGATAAAAAGCCAACTCTCGCGAACCAATCCCTATGGTAACTGGCTGCGAGAGCATCGCCTCGACCTGGAACAAATAGAAGTAAAGGAGCGTGTTCCCTCTGGTTTAGGTAAAAAGCACACAACATGGCTTAATGCATTCGGGTATTCAAAAGAAGAGATTGAAATTATCATAAAACCCATGGCCAGCGAAGGCAAAGAACCAACAGGTTCCATGGGTAATGATACGCCCCTGGCCATATTATCCGATAAGCCACAAAGACTATTCAACTATTTCAAGCAGCAGTTTGCCCAGGTTACCAATCCATCCATTGATCCCATCAGAGAAGGGTTGGTAATGTCGCTTACCAATTACATCGGCTCAATCAACAAAAACCTGCTTGAAGAGACTTCTGCAATCTGCAAACTCATACGCTTCAAAAGCCCTATTATTAATAACACCGATCTTGGTAAAATAAAAGACCTCAGATATGCTGACTTTTCTAATGTAATTCTGCCCATGGTTTTTGATGCAAAAGGCGGGGGAAAATCACTTGCAGAAGCTCTTGACAAGCTTTGTCATGAAGCAGAACAAGCAGTAGACAATAATCTGAATTACATTATCCTTTCCGACCGCAATATTGATAAAGGGCATGCTCCTATACCATCACTGCTGGCGGTGGCCACAGTACACCATCATCTCATCAAAACCAAAAAGCGTATGCAGGTGGGATTGGTGGTAGAATCAGCCGAGCCTCGTGAGGTAATGCACTTTGCCCTGCTATTGGGCTATGGCGCCAGTGTTATCAACCCCTACGGGGCATTTGCCGTTATTGATGACCTGGTAAAAAATAATCACATCAAAATGGAGTACAAAAGAGCCAGGGAGAACTATATCAAAGCCGTTGACAGTGGTTTGATGAAGATACTTTCCAAAATGGGCATTTCTACACTGCGCAGCTATCATGGGGCCCAGATATTTGAATGCCTTGGATTGGCTAATGAGGTGGTAGACAAATATTTCAACGGAACCGCATCCAGGATTGGGGGTATTGGTCTGGAAGAAATAGCTTTAGAAGTTATAATTCCCCACAATAATGCATTTACTGAGCCCCACGAGAATGGATCGTTTGCACTTCCCAATATTGGATATTATTCTTACCGTGTAAATGGCGAGCATCATGCATGGAACCCGCAGTCTGTTGGGTTGTTGCAGTGGGCCACCAAAACGGGCAATTATGCTAAATATAAAGAATATGCCAGCCTGGTGAACGAAGAAAATCGCAAGCCTGTTTTTCTGAGAGGATTTCTCGATTATAAAACCAACCCTATCCCCCTAAAGGAGGTAGAGCCTGCTGATGCCATTATGAAAAGGTTTGTTACTGGTGCTATGTCTTATGGATCCATAAGCAAGGAAGCCCACGAAGCCCTTGCCATAGCCATGAACCGCATTGGAGGAAGAAGCAACACCGGCGAAGGAGGGGAAGACCCGGAAAGGTATTTCCCTGATGATAAAGGGGTAAATAAGCGCAGTGCAATCAAACAGATTGCATCGGGCAGATTTGGCGTTACCACATCTTACCTGGTAAATGCCAGTGAGATACAAATCAAAATCGCCCAGGGTGCAAAACCCGGCGAAGGGGGACAATTACCCGGATTTAAGGTGGATGGTGTAATTGCCAAGCTGCGAAACTCCACTCCTGGCATCACCCTGATTTCACCTCCGCCCCATCACGATATTTATTCAATCGAGGACCTGGCGCAGCTCATTTTCGATTTGAAATGCACAAACCCGGAGGCAAACATAAGCGTAAAGCTGGTTGCGGAATATGGAGTAGGTACCATAGCTGCTGGTGTTGCCAAAGCCAAAGCCGACCTTATAACCATAAGTGGCCTGGAAGGTGGTACGGGTGCCAGCCCGGTAAGCTCTATAAAGCATGCAGGATTACCTGTAGAACTGGGCATTTCTGAAACCCATCAGACACTGGTGATGAACGAATTACGCAGCAGGGTAAAACTACAAACAGACGGCCAGCTCAAAACCGGACGCGATGTTGTGCTGTTGGGCCTGCTGGGTTCTGAGGAATTTGGTTTCTCTACTGCTGCCCTTATTAATCTGGGATGTGTAATGATGAGAAAATGCCATCTCAATACCTGTCCGGTGGGTGTGGCTACCCAGGATGAAAGTCTCAGAAAAAGATTTTTGGGTAAAGCTGATTATGTGGAGAATTTCTTCCGTTTTATTGCTGAAGATGTAAGGGAAATTCTGGCAGAAATAGGAGTGCGTCGTTTCGATGAAATAGTGGGCCAAACTCACTTGATTACTCCCCGCACCGATATAGACCACTGGAAAGCAAAACATGTAGACGTTTCACGAATGATTTATTATCCACCCCAGGCCTATGAAAATGATCTGAATTTTAAACAACCCCAGATCCACAAGATTGATAACATAATGGACAACAGACTTATTGAAGCCTCTTCAAAGGCCATCAATACGGGTGAAAAGGTTTGGATTTCTGAAACCATTAAAAATACTGACCGAGCTGTGGGAGCCATGCTGTCCGGCAAGATTGTCAAAGCCCTGGGTGCTCAAAAACTTGCTGATAATATCATAAATGCAAGGTTTTACGGGTCAGCCGGCCAAAGTTTTGGCGCCTTCCTCACCAATGGAGTAACCTTTATTCTGGAAGGGGATTCCAACGACTATCTTGGTAAGGGACTCTCAGGTGGAAAGATTGTGGTAGTGCCACCCCGGGCAAGTAAATTTGTCCCCGAAGAGAATATAATTATTGGTAATACCGTGCTGTATGGAGCTACTGCAGGAGAACTGTTTGTGAAAGGCATTGCAGGTGAAAGATTTGCTGTGCGAAACTCCGGAGCCATTGCAGTGGTGGAAGGAGTAGGAGATCATGGCTGCGAATATATGACAGGAGGAAGGGTTGTGGTACTGGGAGAAACCGGCCGAAACTTTGCTGCAGGTATGAGTGGCGGTATTGCCTATGTGCTTAACAGGAAAGGAGACCTGGATTACCTGTGCAATAAAGGCCTTGTTGAACTGGAACCACTTAAAGATCTTAATGATGTAAGTGAACTACAGGATATGATAGGCCGGCATTTGCTATTTACAAAAAGCCGGTTGGCAGAGGAGATACTGGTAAACTGGAACCACTATATCAAAAAGTTTGTGAAGGTAATTCCTCTGGAGTACAAAAAAGTTCTCCAGGAACAGAAACTCGAAACAATCAGAAAGAAAATCGAGCTTGCAGAAGATACATTTTAACTGAATTGGTAAACAGAAAAAAAGGATATATATATGGGAGACCCCAAAGGATTTATGAAAGTGGCGCGCAAAGAAAGCGGTAACCGCCCTGTTTTGGAAAGAATCAATGATTACGGTGAGGTAGAACAAACCCTCAACAATGAAGACCGCAAATTGCAGGCCTCACGTTGTATGGACTGTGGCATTCCATTTTGTCAGTGGGCATGCCCGGTCATGAACAATATGCCTGAATGGCAGGATGCCATGCATCAGGACGACTGGAAACTGGCTATTGATATTTTGCATAATACCAACAATTTTCCCGAATTCACAGGCCGTATTTGCCCTGCACCCTGCGAGATGGGCTGTGTATTGGCTTTACACGAGGAGCCTGTTACCATCCGCGAGAATGAAGCTGCCGTAACAGAGAAAGCTTTTGAGCGGGGATATATTCAACCCAGACCTCCCAAAACCCGCACCGGGAAGAAAATAGCTGTAGTAGGTTCAGGTCCTGCAGGTTTGGCCTGTGCCGACCTGCTCAACAAAGCAGGTCATGGAGTTACCGTTTTTGAAAAGGATGATGCTGCCGGTGGTTTGCTACGATATGGCATTCCCGATTTTAAACTTGCAAAAAATATTGTAGACCGCCGACTTAATGTTTTGATGCAGGAAGGTTTGGAAATACAAACCAGCATACATGTTGGTGTTGATATTACTGCAAATGAGCTATATGAAAATTTTGATGTGATATGCCTGGCCGTTGGAGCTATGAAACCCCGCGACCTGCCTGTTGAAGGACGTAATCTCAAAGGAATACATTTTGCCATGGATTATCTTACCCAGCAAAATAAGATAGTTAAAGGCGATGTATTTGATGAGTCGGAAAGGATTCTCGCAGGCAATAAGCATGTACTGGTAATAGGTGGTGGCGATACGGGTTCCGACTGTGTAGGTACTTCCCACCGCCAAAAAGCTAAAAGTCTAACCCAAATAGAGATTATGCCTAAGCCCCCTCACAAGCGCGATTTTGATAATCCATGGCCTTACTGGTCTAAAGTTTTGAAGACTTCTACATCGCACGAAGAAGGATGCCAGCGCTTGTGGAACATTGCTACCAAACGTTTCATAGGTAAAAATGGCCATGTAAAGCAGGTTGAAATTGTAGATGTTGAATGGGCCAAGGGGAAAAGTGGACTAATGGAAATGAATGAAATAAAGGGTACCATCAGAACTATAGACGCTGATCTTGTTTTGCTTTCGATGGGGTTTGTTCACCCCCTTCATGAAGGGTTGCTAAACAATCTGGAAATTGAATACAGTGATCGGGGAAATGTAAAAATCAATAAAAAACATCAGGCTTCAAAGGTTAAGATATTTGCCACCGGTGACTGTATTTCCGGAGCCAGTCTTGTAGTTACCGCCATTGCCTCAGGTCGCAAAACAGCTGCCGACATTATAGATTATCTTCATGAACAAGACGATGAAACTAAATTACGGCAAGAAGCTAAAGTCAATTCTGCAAAATAATATGTAAATTCTCATGCAACAGGAGGTTTGCTAATCGTTATTTAAATAATTTCCTGTTTTATTTTTTGGTAACTGTTTTCAACAGAAACATACTTTTCTTGCTTATTTGCTATCTGTTGCAATTGCCATGGTAATTTCCCTTCAGCTTCCATTACAATAGGTAATGTTTCAGGAAATTTTGCCGGATGTGCAGTTTCAAGGAAAACAACCTGCGCATCAGTTTCAACTTTTCGCAGATATTCCCGGGCACCTAGAAAGCCTATCGCGCCATGGGGATCCAGCAGGTAATTAAAATCATTCAGTACTTTTTTAATGGCTTCCTGGGTTTGTGTGTCACTAAATGCACAGGCATAAATATTTTTACAAAACTCCGGATATCTGTTTTCAAACAACTCCATCATACGGGCATAATTACTGGGATTACCTACATCCATTGCGTTGCTGATGGTTTGCACTGAGGGTTGGGGCTGGTATTTTCCTGATATATAGTACTGGGGAACCACATCATTGATGTTGGTGGCGGCTACAAATCTGCTAACCGGTAATCCCATTGCTGAGGCCATCAATCCGGCTGTCAGGTTGCCAAAGTTTCCACTGGGTACACTAAAAACCAATGGTTTTGATAGGGATTCTAACTGAGCAGCGGCCCATACATAATAAAATGACTGGGGAATGAGCCGGGCTATATTTATACTATTGGCTGAAGTTATAAGAAACGCATCGTTGAGTTCCCTGTCAGAAAGGACCTCTTTGGCCAAAGCCTGGCAGTCATCAAAGGTACCATCCACCTCAATGGCATTAATGTTTTTTCCCCATGTAGTTATCTGTTTTTGCTGCAGCGAACTTACCTTACCTTTCGGAAACAACACATATACATCTATCCCGGGTAAATCATAGAAGCCTGCTGCCACTGCACCTCCCGTATCTCCTGATGTGGCTACTACCACCTTAAGCCGCCTGGAGTCGCTTTGCTGAAACCAAGACATCAATCTTGACATAAATCGTGCTCCAACATCCTTAAATGCCATTGTGGGCCCGTGAAACAATTCCAGGGTATAAACATTTTCATCAATCTTTACCAGCGGAATATCAAAACTCAATGTGTCATAGCATATTTTTTTTAGTACCGAAACCGGGACTTCACTCTCCAGAAGTGACCTGGCTATCCTGAAACCGGTTTCTGCAAGACTCATATGCGGCAATTCACTCCAGAACTCCGGTTGGAGTTGAGGAATAGATTGCGGCATATACAAACCACCGTCATCAGCCAGTCCCTTAAGAACTGCATATTTAAGATCAACAGGCCTGGATTGCTTATTGGTGCTGTGATAAAACATAGGTTTTTGTTTTGAACATATCAAAGTTCACTGGTTTTTATTATTTGGTCCATTCTACCCGGGGGCCAGTTTTGTTGATATCGGAAAGGTAGGGTGTGGAGCCAATGCCATCTTTATCAAGAAGTTCCTGCAGAAGTAACAGGATTTTCCTTGCTGTTTCTTTGTTTTGACAAAGGGTAAAAACAGAGGGCCCCGAACCTGATATACCAAAACCCAGTGCATTATGTTCTGTAGCAATTTTGCGCATCTCATAGAAGCGAGGTATAAGCATAGCTCTTACGGGCTCAATGATAAAATCTTCCAGGCTGCGACCAATAAGTTCCGTGTTTTGGGTGCAAAATCCTGTTACCAGTCCTGCAATATTACCCCACTGTTTTATGGCATCAGTCACGGCAATATTAGTTTTGAGTATTTTGCGTGCTTCGAGGGTTGGGATTTCAACATGGGGATAAAGAATGGCTACATAAAGGTTTTCTGGATAGGGTAGCCGGATCACATCCAGTGGATCATAACTTCTGATAAGCACCAACCCACCTAATAAGGCAGGTGCTACATTGTCGGCATGGGCATTTCCACAGGCAAGTCTTTCGCCTTCCATGGCCAGTGGCAGAAGTTCTTCACGGGTTAAAGGGGTTCCCATCAATTCGTTTATGGCCACCAATCCGGCCACGGCACTGGCCGAACTGGAGCCAAGGCCACTGCCAAAGGGCATTTGCTTATACAGCTCAATACTTACACCCTGAGTTATTCCTGCTTTCTCAAGAAAATAATTTACCACAGCGCTTACGATGTTTTTATCAGGGTTGCGGGGCAATCGTCCGTCATCTCCCTCAACCCGGTCAAGGGTTACTTTGCCGGTATCATTCAACCTCATAATAACCTTGTCACCTGGCTCATGCAATGCAAAGCCCAGGATATCATAACCACATCCTACATTGGCGACCGATGCCGGCGCAAAAACACTTATACTTTTACCTTTGATATGTTTCATTCTTGTTTATTTAGCTGCAACCCTTACAATATCCGACAGTACACCGGCAGCTGTAACCTCAGCTCCTGCACCCGGGCCCTTTATCACCATTGGGTTATGGAGATAGCGGTTGGTGGTTAACGAAATAATATTGTCACTTCCGGTAAGATTGTAAAACGGGTGCTTTGCATCCAGCATCAGCAGTTTGATAGCAGCCTTGCCATCGTTAAGTAAACCTACGTAATGCATTGCTAGATTTTGGGCTTCTGCCTTTTTTTTCATGGTTTCAAAATGCGTTTCAGCTTTTTCCAGCTCACGGTAAAAATCATCAAGACCATTTGCCTGCAGGCATGCTTTTGGCAAAATAGGCTGCAGTTCAACATCATCCAGCTCCATCTTCAATCCTGTTTCCCGGGCCAGGATAAGCATTTTTCGTGCAAAATCGAGTCCACTCAGGTCATCCCGGGGATCAGGTTCGGTGAAGCCTTTGGCCTGTGCTTCTTTTACTACTTCAGCAAAGGTGCGCTGCCCTTTGTAGTTGTTGAAGATGTAAGAAATGGTGCCTGAAAGAATGGCTTCTATCTTAATAATACGGTCACCGCTGATGAGTAATTCGTGAATGGTTTTGATTATGGGCAGCCCGGCCCCCACAGATGTTTCATACCAGTAATCGGCATTATTACGCAATGCATTATCCCTGTTAAGGCTATACTGCTTGTGGGAACCGGATACCCCTATTTTATTGCATGCTACCACCGATATACTATGCTCAAAAAGCCTGGAATATAAGGAAGCTACCTCGGGGCTTCCGGTATTGTCAATAAATACCGAATTAGGCAGATTGTTACTGATTGATTTATCTATAAAATCTTGCACCGTTCCACTTTTTGCTTCAGTGTCGAACAAAGATCTCCAGTTTGCAGGTGATATCCCATCTTCATTTAAAAGCATTTTGCGACTGTTGCATATTCCTGCCAGGTTTAACTTTACCTGTCTTTTTTCTTCCAGAAACTGCTGGTTGGTTTCTATCTGGCTTAGTAGTGTGCTGCCAATATTTCCCACTCCACAGCAAAAAACATTCAGTGTTTTCACAGGGGAAAGGAACATGGCATCGTGCAAGGAATTCATTGCCTTAGCCAGGTCTTGTCGGTCAATAACGGTAGAAATATTCAATTCTGAAGAACCCTGAGCAATGGCCACTACATTGACACCACTGCGTCCGAGGGCACTGAACAACCTCCCGGACAAACCCTTGGTATGACGCATGTTTTCACCTACAACAGCAATTATACTCAGTTGATCTTCAATTCTCGGTGGTTGAATTTTTTTCAAAGCGAGTTCCTGCTCAAATTCTCTATAAATGGCTTCTTTAGCAAATTCCTTATCGACAGGATCTACAGCCAGGGTAATACTGTGTTCAGAACTAGCCTGCGTAATGAGAATAATATTTATCCTTTTCTCGGCCAGCACTCTGAACAGCCTTCCGCTAAAACCCCTGTTGCCTACCATGCCACTCCCCTGAAGCGTGATAAGACTAATTAAAGGAATAAAAGAGATCCCTTTAATCAGCGATCCATTCAAAGAAGACTGGGGACCTATCCGTGTACCCTTGAATTTGTGATTGAAAGTGTTTCTGATAATGATGGGAATCTTTTTTTCCTGCGCTGGCAACATGGTTGGTGGATGGATCACTTTTGCACCAAAATAGGAAAGTTCGATGGCTTCATCGTATGAAAGCTGCGATATGGAAAATGCTTTTTTCACTAATCGCGGATCTGCAGTCATAATCCCATCCACATCAGTCCATATCTGTATCTCACTGGCTCCTGCGGCAGCGGCCAAAATGGCTGCTGTGTAATCGGATCCACCTCTTCCTAAAGTTGTGGTGTCACCCTTATCATTGGATGCTATAAAACCAGTAATTACATAAAACTCCGCATCGTTCTCATCCAGATATTTATTTACCAGTTTGCGGGTAAAGGAATTGTTGACATTGGCCTTACCAAAATTGCTATCTGTCCTGATTAGCTTTCGGGAATCAACAAACAAGGTTTTGCCACAATTCTGATTAATAAAGTGAGATATCATGAAGCAGGATAACAATTCGCCATATGACAGCACCCTATCAACCACCCTAATTGAAGCCTCTCCGATGGCTTTGATGCCTGCCATCAATTCTTCCAGCTCATTGAAGAGTAGCTTTAGGCCCAGCAAGGCATGATTGTGCCGTTTTACCTCAAGAAGTTTCCTGACCACCTCATAATGCCTTTCCTCAAGAGCCTTTAATCCCGAACTTACATCTTTTCCTCTTACAGCATTTTCAATAAGTTCATTGAGGTTATTGGTAACTCCATTCATGGCAGAGCAAACAACAATGGTTTTTTTATTTCTTTGCTGTGACTTCAGAACACTTAATACATCATGTATAGCTTCTGAACTCCCTACAGATGTTCCCCCGAATTTTAAAACCTTCATATTCATTGGGTTCCTTATTAGATCAAAGATTTTGCTGCATATAATCTGCCAACCAATCACCCACATCAGATGTGGTTGAGGGGTTTTCCCTGCTGATATCTTCTGTTACAACACCTTCTTCAAGAGAAGCTTCCACCGCTTTGCGTATCATTTCTGCTTCGGCAGGCAGGTTAAATGCATATTCAAACATCAAAGCTGCTGATAAAACCGTAGCAACAGGGTTGGCAATGTTTTTACCGGTGGCCTGGGGGTAGGAACCATGAATAGGCTCAAAAACCGAAGTGTGCAGCCCAATGGATGCACTTGGCAAAAGACCCAGAGAGCCGGTAATTACACTGGCTTCGTCGGTAAGGATATCTCCAAACATATTTTCGGTAACAATCACATCAAACCTTTTGGGGCCTTGAATGATTTGCATGGCAGCATTATCCACAAACATATACTCCACTTCTACTTCAGGATATTGTGGAGCCATCTGTTGAACGGTTTCGCGCCATAATCTTGAAGTGGCCAACACATTAGCCTTATCTACCATAGTAAGTTTTTTGCGTCTTTTCAAAGCAAACTCAAAAGCCAGTTTGGCAATGCGTTCAATTTCAAAACGATGATACACGCAGGTATCGTAGGCAGTATTTCCATCTTCCGAGCGACCCTGGGGACGGCCAAAATAGATCCCTCCTGTGAGCTCTCTTATGGCAACAAAGTCTGCCCCTTCTACCAGTTCCTGTTTGAGTGGTGATTTGTGCAACAGCGATTTAAAAGTGCTGACAGGCCTGATATTGGCATAGAGACCAAGCTTCTGACGCATTTCCAATAATCCCTTTTCGGGTCTTACTTTCGCTTTGGGGTCGTTATCGAAACGGGGGTCACCAATGGCGCCAAACAAAACAGCATCCGATTCCATACAAACCTGGTGAGTTTCTTGCGGATAAGGATCTCCAACCTGATCGATGGCAGCTGCTCCTGTGAGGGCATAAGTATATTGAGTTTTGTGATTTTTCTTTTGGCAAACAGCGTTGATCACTTTAATGGCCTGTTCTGTGATTTCGGGGCCGATACCGTCGCCGGCCAGTACTGCGATTTTAAGATTCATAGGTTAAGGTTGAGATTAAGATTGAGGCTGAGTTTGTGGTTGATAATTTACTGTTTTGATTGTGCCTTTTGTTTTGGCGTCATCAGCACCGGCAATCGTATTGAGCATTTTGATGGTGGCCTTGATGGCGGCGGAAGTCTGGTCGGCATCCAGACCGCGGGTTTTAAACTCCTTCCCGTGAAATTCCCAGCTGATAGTAGTTTCTACCAGTGCATCGGTTTTACCACCCGGGGGTATGGTAACCAGGTAATCGGTAAGCGCAGGATAATCTTTCCCCAGCCGCAGATAAATATTTCTTACCGCTTTCATAAAAGCGTCATATTGTCCGTCACCCACCGATGTTTCAGTATGGATATCATCGTCAATACACAGGCTGACCGATGCAACCGGCTTCAGCCCCCTGGCAATACTCAGGCTGTAATTGATCAGTTTTACTTTTTGCTCTACCTTATCGCTTTTTAACACATCAGAAATGATGTAAGGCAAATCGTCAATGGTAACCGTTTCTTTTTTGTCACCCAGTTCGATAACCCTTTGGGTTACCTTCAGCAGATCTTCCTTTGAAAGCTCGATACCCAGTTCTTCAAGATTTTTGGAGATATTGGCCTTGCCCGAAGTTTTTCCCAGTGCATATTGCCGGGTTCGCCCGAAACGCTCGGGAAGAAGGGGATTGAAATAGAGGTTGGCCTTGCTGTCGCCATCGGCATGTACTCCGCAGCACTGGGTAAAAACATAATCGCCGGTGAGCGGTTTATTGGCCGGCACCCGCAATCCACTAAACAGCTCTACCATGTGAGATACATGCGAAAGCCTGGATTCAACGAGAGTGTTTCGCATTTTCAGATGGTCATTTAACACACCCATTACACTGGCCAGAGGTACATTTCCTGCACGTTCACCCAGACCATTTACTGTAGTATGGACTCCCCTTACTCCGGCTTTTAGTGCCGAAAACACATTGGCAGCTGCCAGGTCATAGTCATTGTGTGCATGGAAATCGAAATGCACATCGGGGTACCTGTTAACCATTAAGGAGCAAAAACGTTCTGTTTGCTCCGGGTTAAGTATACCCAGGGTATCCGGAAGCATAATACGTTTCAGGGAAGTTTTTCTTAAATTATCTACCATAAGAAACACATAGTCAGCTGAGGAAAGCATACCATTAGACCAGTCTTCCATGTATAGGTTTACAGATATTCCTCTTTTATCGGCTTCTTCCAATATGAAAAGAATATCGGCCAGGTGCTCCTGCGGGGTTTTGCGTAGTTGTCCTTCCAGGTGCTTCAGGGAGCCCTTTGTAAGCAGGTTGATTACCTTTCCACCCGCTTTTTCAACCCAATCCAACGATGCAGTACCATCTACAAAAGTAAGGATCTCAATCTTATCGATACAGTTATTTTTGCCGGCCCATTGGGTAATTTTTTTTACCGCTTCAAATTCTCCCTGCGAAACTTTTGCTGAAGCAACTTCAATCCGGTTTACCCTAATCTCATTGAGCAGCATTTTCGCTAAAGCGAGTTTTTCGCTTTCAGTGAATGATACTCCGGTTGTTTGTTCCCCATCGCGAAGGGTGGTGTCCATTATTTCTATCATGGTGTTGTAGTTTAATTTATTTCCTGAGCTTTCAGTATTTTGAGACCCCCCAACCCCCCTGCAAGGGGGGCTAGCTGGCAAAAACCTCTAAGTATTACATTAAAATCATTATCTGTAATCGCGCCAAAATAATTTAATGGGGCTAAAGCCCCTGTTTATATATGCCTTTAAATCCGTCAGTTAAAACTGACGGCAATGGATATCAGATTAAGGATTTACAGAATTAACTTTTTCCCACTCTTCAATTTCTTTGGCTTTGCTTGCCAGATAGTCGATATCGTCATAACCATTCAACATGCAGCTTTTTTTATAAGCACTGATTTCAAAACTTTCGCTGCTTTGCAGAGAGTCTATGGAAATCGTCTGGTTTTCAAGATCAACAGTTATTGTATTTTGCGGGTCTTTTTCAATGACTTCGAACATCTGCGCAAGAAAATCATCTGATACCTGCACCGGCAGTAATCCGTTATTCAGAGCATTGCTTTTAAAAATATCGGCAAAGAAGCTGGAAACCACCGCCCTGAAGCCATAATCAGTAATAGCCCATGCGGCATGTTCGCGGCTGCTTCCGCTGCCAAAGTTTTTTCCGGCAACCAATATGGAGCCCGAGTATCTCGGATTGTTCAAGACAAAATCTTCCCGTGGACTGCCTCCGGGTGCGTATCTCCAGTCGCAGAATAGTTTGTTGCCAAAGCCTTCGCGCGTGGTGGCTTTGAGAAACCGGGCAGGTATGATCTGGTCTGTATCCACATTTTCAACGGAAAGCGGAACACAGGTTGATGTAAGTTTTACAAATTTTTCTATAGGCATTTTTGTAGTTTTCAGTTTATAAAAAATCGCGTGGGTCGGTAATCCTTCCAGTAACGGCAACAGCAGCCG
>SKVR01000228.1 GCA_007129355.1 Bacteroidales bacterium
ATGAAAATTCTATTATTTATCTGAATTAAATACTTAAGTATAAACCATAATTGAGTTTATTTACTCCGTTATAGTCAATTTGCATAATATTATTTGAAAAAAATCACCCGCCTACCCTTTCAAAAACAAAATTATAATAAAATTCGATGTATTGAAAAAATTACTTATCAATTGTATATGCTATATTATAAAATTGGAGGTATTCTTCAAGTTTCCTTTCCTGGTAAAAAATCGGGTAGTTATCAACGGAAATGATAAACTCCTTATATTGCTCGTGATCATATTCTTTTTTTATTAGGGCTTCGACAAGCATTTCACCATAATCGACTGCTTTCTTTGCATCAGAAAAATTGGTAATGGTTATCAGTTGCCTTCTTTCGTCAAAAAACAGTGTGCTTAAATTCAGATTATCATCGCTGTGCTTTTCACGGTTAAATTCATTTATATCTGCCCTTAGCTCCCGAATCTGTAGATTTCGTGTATTTACCACCAATACATAAAAATGCACCGACTCGGGCCTGTAAACAAAAGGCGATTTCTCCATGAAATCCAGTATCTCATCTGCTTCAGGGTCGCCGGTTCTTCTTCTTTCACGTCTTTCGGTTGCATCAGCTTCAGTCCCCAGGCCTGAAGTCCCAAGATAAGCCAAAAGATTAGAAGCAGGTTCATGCACATTGGTACCCTCAAAGTTTTCCTTCACAAAGTTAAGGCTTTCCACAAAATCATAATTGTCGGAAGTTTTTCCAACAATAAGAGCTTTAAGGTAAGAAAACTGGGCAGCCTGTTCAAGAGACTGTTCGAGAGTATCTGCCTGATGAGCGTAGCTTCCCGCAGCTTCATAGTTACCAGTCAGGTAAGCTTCATAGGCCTGCCTATAAATATGTTTTACTCTGTCCTGACGCATTCTTACGTTATCTGCATAATTAGGATCGGAGAGGATCTTGGCAAAATCTGTTTCCGGAAAATCTCTAATGATTAAATTTTTATATACCTGAGCGCGGCTCATATTCGATTCATCCATATATATATTGTGCAGGAAATAGGCACTGTAGAGCTTATGCTCGCTTTCAGGAAATCTGGCAAGGAGTGTTTCAAAACTATTTATGGCAGCCTCGGTATCAATCAGTCTGTCTTTAAATAACACCCCCTTATTATAGTAAGCTCTGGCCAACCTTGCATTTGACGCTTCCATTTTTTCGGGTGTGATGGGTAAATTTTCCATAAGACTTGCGCGGGTAATCCTGCCATCAGCAGGTGTTTCATCTCCATCCATATCAAATTCACCCATATCACCAAAAGCCATTACACGCTTATTGCTGATTCGCCAGAGATCTTCCAGTTCTCTTTCGCCCCATTTGGCATAAAACTCATTTCGTCCAAAACTCATGGCTGAAGGATTGTAAAAATACCAGCCTCCCTCGCTTGTGCCATCCATCTGATTCCTTGTTCTTCCATGGCGGGCCATATCTTGTCTCATACGGGCCCTTTCCTGCTCCAGCTCTCTTTCAACTCTTTCCTGGTCCTCAATATCTTCAATAATCTGGTCAAGTATGGCATTGCGATCTGCAGTGCTCAATCCGGCTAATCGTTGCAATGAATCTTCGCGTTCAATAACCCGCAAATGGCCTGCAAGTTCGCGCAGTACGTTATTTCTGTTTCCGGCACTTTCAAACTCAGGATATTCGCGCGACAAATAAACCATGGTGCTATCGTATAAACTGGCAGCCTGCCGGAATTCTTTTTTGTCGAAATATATCTCACCTAAGCGCAAGAATGAAAGGCCTTTCTGAGAATTGTTTCCCCGGTGATTTTCAAGAGCCAGATTGTAGTATTCAACAGCTTTATCTGTATTTCTTTGCCTCATGGAGAACTGAGCCAGTGCATAATAGATCTGATCTCTGAATTCACGGTTTTTACTGTCTCTCAGCATCCCTTCAAGCTCAGACAATATAAACCTGGCATCGCCACTTTCGGTGTCAAATGACATAGCCATATTAATCCTGGCCTGGAATGCCATTTCAAAATCGGGGTTAAGCCTGAGAACTCTTTCATAGGTTTGCTGGGCAGCGGAGTAATTACGCTCCATGTGGTAAGTCTGGGCAAGAATATATGTCAGACGGGTTCTTTGATTTCTGTTGCGTGATAACTTTGCAGCCCGCTCAAGATGGGGAGAAGCTTCAAGGTAGTTTTGTTGTTGCAGGAAATAATCGGCATATACCATATGGTATAGCAAAAGTGCCTCATTGTCAAGTAATCCTTCTTCGTTATTCCTGGCCGCCCTTTCCAGAGCCTGAAGTGCATTATTATATTGACCTGATTGGATATAAGACTTTGCAACCCATATCATTGATTTATATTTCAGTGGACTGTCGTACTGACGAATGATATATTCAAACGTAAGAACAGCAAGGTTGAAGTCTCTTCTGAAATAATGGCTACGCGCTATGAGGTAATAACTGTCATCAATCCAACGGTTATATTCAATGCCCCGGATATTCATGGAATGTCGCCTTATGGCAGTACTTGCTTTCTGGTAAGCAATATCCATATTGGATGAAACACTTCCCATCTGCTGCTCACTGCCATATGTAAAAATACTCAGTACATTCTCGTAATTATCCTCGTGTATGTTTGAGAGTCTCATCAAACCCTCGCGATAACTTTCACGGGCATTAAAATAACCATTGTACTTAGTGGTAATACTATGGTAATTACGGTTCATGAATGTATTTTTCTGTGTAGAGCAGCCTGCTAAAAACAGAATAAGAAGTAGTGAACCGGGCAGAGATATTTTCAGTCGTAAAGGTTTTCTTATCAGATGTTTCAATGATTCAGTATTTTATGCTTAAACTGCAATTATAACTTAGAATTTGCAAATTTATTTTAATTATTGGTGCATTTCAAACTATTTTTTAGAATATGGCGTTGTTAACGGAAGCTTTAACCTTCTCTTACAAAAATCAAAATCTATCAGGTTTTATGAAAACCTGAATATTTAATGGCTTATTAATGATAGAAGGAACAATTAAAATTACGATATTTGCAGTTGCTTTTGAAGATCAACAAATGTTTTGTCTTCACCATATTCTAATTTGAAGTACACAACCGATAATGGCTGAGAACACCCCGAACAAGGAAAAAAATTTCTTTAATAAATTACACGACAAGTACCGGTTGGTTTTAATGAATGATGATACTTTCGAGGAAAAAGTATCATTCAGGTTAACCAGATTCAATGTTTTTATCTTTTTCGGTACTCTGGTCATCTTCCTGGTATTTGCCACAACCTACCTTATTGCTTTTACTCCATTGCGTGAATATATACCCGGTTATGCTGATTTTAATACCCGTAAGGTATTGAGAGAACTTAATCTGAAGGCAGATTCATTGCAGGCAGAATTAAGAAGTAAAGACCTGTATATTAACAATATAAGAAACATTGTAGAAGGACGTGACTTTGATGAAGAGATTTTCGAACCTTCTGACAGCCAGGATTTTGTTGAAATTGCAGAATTGACACGCTCAAGGGAAGACTCCATTTTAAGAGCCCAGATTGAAAGTGAAATCAGGTATGTGGGTGTAAGCCCGGATGATCCTGATAGTTTTGAACCTCAACCCATGTCGCAGTTTTTCTTTTTTCCGCCTCTTAATGGCATTATTACCAGCCATTTCAATGCTGCGCAAAGGCATTTCGGAATTGATATTGTTGCCGATGAAGGTGAGCCTATTAAGGCCACTCTTGACGGTACTGTCATTTTTTCAACATGGACCCTGGCAACAGGCTACAGCATTGGTATACAACATGCAAATAATCTGATTTCTGTTTACAAACACAACAGTAATCTGTTGAAAGAAGAAGGCAGCTTTGTGAAAGCGGGTGAGGTAATTGCCATAATCGGCGAATCAGGAACCTTATCAACCGGCACGCACTTGCACTTTGAGCTCTGGTTCAACGGAAACCCCATCAATCCACTTGATTATATAGTTTTTTGATGAAGACGAAACACAGAGAAATACATTCCCAAAAAAAATACAGGTGATAAAAAATATTGCGATATTAGGTTCCACTGGTTCTATTGGCACACAGGCACTGGATGTAATAAGGGCGAATCCCGATATTTTTTCGGTTGAGGTCCTTACAGCTCAGAACAATGCCGGTTTGCTTATTAAACAGGCACTGGAGTTTAAACCCAACGCCATTGTTATAGGAAATGAATCTCTGTATAAAAAAGTATGTGAAGCCCTGGATCCACATCTGATCAAAGTATTTTGTGGTGAGAAATCTCTGGAAGAAATCGTTGAATTTGACAATATTGACACCATCCTTACTGCAATGGTAGGCTTTGCAGGCCTGAAACCTACCCTCAGGGCAATCCGGTCCGGGAAAAATATAGCACTGGCCAATAAAGAAACGCTGGTAGTAGCTGGTAATATCATAACCCGCGAAGCAAAACAAAGCGGTGTTAATATTTATCCTGTCGATTCTGAACATTCAGCTATATTTCAATGTATGGCAGGTGAATTTCATAACCCTATCGAAAAGATATACTTAACCGCCAGTGGTGGTCCGTTTCTTGGAAAAGACAGGGATTATCTTGAAAATGTAAAAAAAGAAGGTGCCCTTAAACATCCAAACTGGGATATGGGTTTTAAAATCACCATCGATTCGGCTACACTCATGAACAAAGGGCTTGAGGTAATAGAAGCCCGTTGGCTTTTTGCTTTAAAACCTGAACAAATTAAAGTTATTGTGCATCCGCAGTCCATTATACATTCTATTGTTCAGTTTGAAGATGGCTCTATGAAAGCACAGATGGGGCTGCCTGATATGAAGCTACCGATTCAGTATGCTCTAGCTTATCCAAATCGGGTTAAATCAGATTATCCCCGCTTTAATTTCATGGATTATCCCGAGCTTACTTTCGAAGAGCCTGACAGCAGTACTTTCCGAAACCTTGACCTGGCTTATATGGCCATGGAAAAAGATGGTAACATGCCCTGTATCCTTAATGCTGCCAATGAAATTGCAGTGGCTGCTTTTCTGAAGGATAAAACAGGATTTCTGGAAATGTCAGAAAAAATTGAACAATGCATGCGAAAAATTGATTTCATTAAAGATCCTTCTCTTGAAGATCTTTGTTTTACAGATCATGAAACCCGGAAACTGGCCCGTGAACTTTTTTACGGGAGCAACAGGTTCTCCGATTTACCCTGCTAATTTTAAATAAATCTAATACTCAAACAAATTCATGGAAATAGCAATTAAAGTAATACAGTTTCTTTTAAGTTTATCGATACTTATTGCCATACACGAGCTGGGGCACTTCCTTGCAGCCCGGTATTTTAATATAAAAGTGGAGAAGTTTTACCTTTTCTTTAACCCCTGGTTTTCTCTATTTAAAAAGAAAATCGGTGATACCGAATACGGAATTGGCTGGTTACCCCTGGGTGGATATGTTAAAATATCAGGGATGATCGACGAATCAATGGACAAGGACCAATTGAAACAGGAACCCAAACCCTGGGAATTCCGCACCAAACCGGCATGGCAAAGATTGATTGTAATGTTGGGGGGAGTTACCTTTAATATAATTCTGGCTATCCTGATTTACATAATTATGCTCTCTTTTACAGGCGAGCAATATCTTCCCGCGAAAAATGTACAATATGGAATTCAGGCTGATTCTCTTGCACGCGAAATAGGTTTGAAAACCGGCGATAAAATTTTGTACATCAACAGCGAAGAAGTTGAAGATTTTATGGATATTCCCCGCGAGTTCATAATGGGAAATGCAAATAACGTTGGCGTGGAAAGGGATGGACAAATAGTAACTCTTGACGTTCCGAATGATTTCTTTGCGAAGATTATTTCGAACCGGGGTGCTAATTTTATGAGTATCCGGTTCCCTTTCATTGCCGAAGGCTTTGTTGATGGATCTCCTGCCAAAGATGCAGGCATTCAGAAAGGTGATCATATCATGGGTATCAATGACATTGAAACATGGTCGTTTGATGAATTCCGCTCCCAGATAGGGAGTTTTGCAGGGCAGGATATTGAACTTCAGGTAATTCGGAATGGAGAAAGATTAAACTTTCCTATGAAAGTGCCTGAGGAGGGTCTTATTGGCGTATATCTGAAACCTTTAAATGAAATATTTGAATACGAAACCAGGGAATATTCATTTCTTGCAGCCATACCTGCCGGTACTGTTAAAGCCTGGAATACTACTGTTAATTATCTCAGTGAGTTACGTCTGCTTTTCAGGCCCGAAGTTAAAGCCAGCGAAAGTCTGGGTGGGTTCATTACCATCGGCAGCATTTTTGCCCCCACATGGGACTGGGTGCATTTCTGGACTATAACCGCGTTTCTTTCTATAATCCTTGCCATTATGAACATACTTCCTATTCCTGCGCTTGATGGTGGTCATGTGATGTTCCTGTTTTACGAGATTATTGTGGGTAGAAAACCATCCGATAAATTTATGGAGTACGCACAAACTGTAGGAATGATACTTTTGCTTGGACTCATTATTTTTGCACAGTATAATGATATTATGCGGTTATTCCGCTAAAGGAAATCATGAAATTGTAAAATGGAGATTTAAAACAAATCTCCATTTTTTTTTATGGTCATGGCAAGAGTTTGCATTGAATTTCTGGTTCACTTGTCTAATGATATGATGTTTTATGGCAAATCTACAATAAAACAAAATCACTCTCAGCCAAAAAATAGTGTAAATTTGTATCAGGCACATACCCGAAAATCAGGTTGTGTAGTAACCAATCTCCCTTAGCTCTATTGTATAATTAAAATTATAGTCAAATCAGGATGCCCGGAGCAAAAACACAGAAAAAAGGATACCTGGTGTTGATCGGGGGAGCCGAAGACCGCCGCAATGAAAAAGTTGTGCTGCGTAAACTCATCAACCTTAATGATGCAAAGAACATAGTCGTTATTACCAGTGCTACCCTTTATCCTACTGAAACCGCTGAAGACTATTATCATGCATTCCGCGATCTCGGTATTGAAAACGTTCATGTCTTCGACATTCGTGATAACCGGGAAACAAATGAGCCAGGTTATCTGGAAAAAATTGACAATGCCGATCTGGTATTCTTCACCGGAGGAGATCAGGTAAGACTCACCCGGATATTACTTAACACGCAATTGCTAAAAAGAATTAAAGAAAGATTTCTGAATGAAGGTCTTACCATTGCAGGCACTTCAGCAGGTGCATCGGCAGCAGCCAATCCTATGACTTTTGACGGCGATAACCAGGGACTAATTAAAGGTACAGTAAAGCATGATGAAGGATTCGGGTTTTTAGAAAATATAACCATCGATACACATTTTGTAGCAAGAGGCCGCCTGGGCAGGCTAACACAGTTTCTCTGCAATGGATTTACACAAAAAGGAATCGGAATCGGTGAAAACACGTCCATTACCATAAAACCCGATAATACCTTCGAAGTAGCCGGTACAGGCATTATTACGGTTGTGTCTACCAAAGAAGTAAACTTCTCCAACTTCGATAAGATTGAAGATGGCGAAAGAATATCCATTGATGGTATCAAGATCGGATTCCTGCAGGATGGCAGTATTTTCGATATGAATACCTGGGAGATCATTTGCTGCAATCAAATTAACGGTGAATCGGCGCAATTTGAAAAAGCCGATTAAGTTGAATCTTTCCCAAATTTTGCGTAGGTTTGATATACGGTAAATAATTATCAGACACCTGCCCTAAACCCTGTCAATACTGACTTCGAACCAAAACCTGATGCTTATGAAAACCCAGGATCTAGACTTCGACGTAAGAAAGTTTTACTTTTATTACGGTCCCAATCATTATCTACCCAAAAGGGCCATGGTTTTCAATCTTTATGTGACACCAGACGGACCTGAGGCAGACTTTTACAAATCGCATGTTTTTGAAGTTTTTCCCCATCTCGAAAAATTAAATCTTCAAACGGTAGCAGACCTGTTCGCGCAAACATTACTTGAGGTACTTCGGATGGACATAAACCTTTTTATCAATGATTTTTCCATTACTGAAGATGCTATTGATTATGTAATTGCCATCGAATTTCTGGATGACTATTCCGCTGAAGATGCTGCTGTGCTGGTAAGCGAATGGTTTAAATCCATGAACGAAGGAATAGTAGAGCAATTTAACTTCCAGAGAAAATTTGAGTTGTTGCAGGCCATTTTTGACAAATCACTTCTGGGTGGTCCTACACTCTATGCTTTGGTAGAAGCGGGAATGAAAAACGACATTCCGGTATTATTTCTTGAAGAAGAAAACCAGTATCAATGGGGTTATGGTGTGAAACAATTAAGAGGCCGTTCCACTACTTTTCATACCGATGGAGTAAAAGATACTGAGTTTACCATGTACAAAGATATGGTAACAGAATTCCTGATGATGTGCGGGTTTCCTACTCCTGCCGGTAACAATTGTTTAACCCAAGAAGATGCTATTACTGAAGCCCGAAAACTTGGATTTCCGTTGGTTGTAAAACCTGTAGCAGGTCATAAAGGGCAAGGTGTCATTACAGGAATTCAAACCGAGTCGGAGCTGAAGGTTGCCTATCAGAGTATTTTTGAAATGGCTGAAAAGGAAGGTTTATTTTTTGATGGTGCCATTGTTCAGCAACAAATCAATGGTCATGACCACAGGTTACTTACCATTGACGGAAAGTTTGTTGCAGCATTAAAAAGAGAACCTGGCTTTGTAACAGGTAATGGTTTAAATACCATAGAGGATCTTATTGTAGAAGAAAACAAAAAAGAGATCAGAAAAGATAATGCACGCTCTCCCCTTACCAAAATAGTTCCGGATGCCGATATGATACAGTTTCTGCAATTACAGAACCTAAATACAGGTTCAGTACCTGAAGATGGAAAAAAGATTTACCTGCGCCGGATAGCCAACATTTCAGCCGGTGGGGTTTCTATCAATGTAACGGATAACATTCATCAAAAAAACATAGAACTTGCCGAATCCATTGCAGGTTTTTTCAATGTAAAATGCCTGGGAATCGATATACTTGCAGACGATATCTCAATACCATGGACAGATGGTGATTTCGGAATTATTGAAATCAATGCCGGCCCAGGGGTATTTATGCATCTTGCACCTGCCTATGGCCCGGGTATCAAAGTACCTGAAATGATTTTGCTTTCACATTTCAAACAGGCAGACCTGGCCAGAATACCTATCATAGCAGGTAATAACATCACCCGATCACTTACAACCATGCTGGAAGAAGTAATTGCTGAGAAAAGTCCGGAGTTAATAACCGGCACACTCACCCTTGAAGGAGTTTTCTTTAGCGGAAAGTATTTTTTTAAGAATAACAGTCACGAGCAAAACGTGAAGATCATTCTGAGACATCCCAAAACGGGTTTAGCCATTTTCAATCACAACAGCGAAAAAATTTATGATCACGGGTTTTATCATGAAGGGGCAGATATCATTATTCTCGATCGTGCCAACTGGGCCGAAGAAACCCTTAAGGAGCAATTGTTACCGGGAGGTTATATTATAGTAATATCTGATATGGAAATCAGACTTCAAATGAACAGCAACGTTCTGAAATCCGTTAAATACATGGAAAAAGATAAAGAGAAAAAGTTGGTTGATATGATAAGGCCTATCTTGTTTGATCTTATTGAAAAATATGAGGTTTAAAGCATATTCAGCTTAATAGAATTCTCTATCTTTGGCAACTTTACCTGAAAAATGATTCAAAAATTGTAATACAGTCATCTATGTTATTGTTTAAAAACTGTGAATTGTATGCCCCGGAGAAAAAGGGTAAAAAAGATATTTTAATTGCTGGTAATAAAATTGTTGCTATTGCTGACTATCTTGAACTTCCCAAAGGAGCAGCAGGCAAGGTCATTGATGCAGAAGGTCTGCGCATGATACCGGGCCTTATTGACAGCCACGTGCACATTGCAGGTGCTGGCGGTGAAGGCGGCCCGGCCAGCCGCACACCCGAACTGCAGTTGAGCCATATGCTTGAAGCTGGTGTAACTGCGGTTATTGGTTGTCAGGGAACTGATGGTATGACCCGCAGCCTTGAATCAGTTCTTATGAAAGCCAAGGGACTACGCCAGGAAGGTGTAAGTGCATGGATTTACACCGGGTCATACCAGATGCCCACTCCTACTCTTCTAGGCGATGTGGGCAGAGACATTGCCCTGATTGATGAAGTAATAGGAGCCGGAGAAATTGCTGTTTCAGATCACAGAAGTTCATTGCCTTCTCCACAGGAACTTGTGCGCATTGCACGACACGCCAGAGTTGGTGGCATGTTGGGCGGCAAAGCAGGCATCGTAAATATTCACATGGGTGATGTGCGTAATCCATTCAAACCGCTTTATGAAGCAATTGCTTTGAGTGATATGAAATTTACCCAGTTTCTGCCCACCCACTGCAACCGTAATAATTATATTTTTGAAGATGCAAAAAACTGGGGTAAAAAAGGCTATGTTGATATAACTGCCAGTTCTTATCCATACTTCCCTGATTACGAAATTAAACCATCCAAAGCCATCGTTGAACTCATTAAAGCGGGTGTTCCCCTTGAGCATATTACAATGACTAGTGATGCATGTGGTTCATTACCCGATTTTGATGAAAACGGAAAATTGAAACGTCTTGAAATGGGTTATCCCAAATCCATTTTTGATGAGATGGTGGATGCCGTTGTTTCAGAAAAAATGGATCTGCAGGATGCTTTAAAAGTTGTTACAAGCAATGTAGCTGATATTTTATGGCTGAAAGATAAAGGACGTGTTGAAGTTGGAAAAGATGCTGATGTGGTTCTTTTAGATGAAAAATATGAACTAGTGCATCTGGCTGCCATGGGTACTTTAATGGTAGAAGACAGAAAAATGCTGAAAAAAGGTAGTTACGAAAAATAGTGCAGAATTTAATTGGGTAATAGTCCGAAAGTTTTTGCAACCCACCAGTGTAACCTATGAAATCCAGTAGGATTGGTATGTAAAATAATGCATTGACCTGTTACAAAATGAGGATGATCCTTTAAAAGTTCAAGCACCTTTGCATTATCCGACATCTGCTGCACCCAAATATATGATATACCTTTTTCAATAGCCTTTTCTATGATGACCTCACTTACATCGGGACGAGTTACTGCAACCAAAGCTGTAACTTGCCCAGGCAATTCATCGATACTTTTAAAAATTTCCTTTCCTTCTTCTGTTTTTCCTCCTTTGGGATTTACAGGATAAACATGATAGCCCTTCTTTATAAGTGATTCATAAACGGAATGCCCAAACTTGCTCTTTTTACCAGAATATCCGGCCAGGGCAATATGTTCCTGAGCAAGAAAACTTTCTATTTGTGCTTTTGTTGGTTTCATATGATTACAATTTGATTTACTCAGGCAAATTTAATGAAGCTTTAAATACAGAATTCAAATTAAAATAAATTTAATGTTACAAATGCTTTTTTTAATTTTGGGATTCAGATACTGACATCAATTTCAGATATGAGTAAAAATTTTCGAACATACATACTGGGATGTTCTGCAGCAACTCCTACTTCCGACAGGCATACTACCGCCCAGCTATTGAATTATCACAATAAGTATTTCATGCTTGACTGTTCAGAGGGAGCACAGAAGCAACTGCGGCGTATGCGCTTGCCCATGATGAAAATTGACCATATTTTTATTTCTCATCTGCATGGCGACCATTACCTGGGTCTGGCCGGATTGTTATTTTCATATCACCTGATCGGACGCACAAAACCACTGAATATTTTTGCACCGGAGGGGTTGCAGGAAATTATTGAACTCCAGTTTAGAGTTTCTGACCACAAGCCGGCTTACCCATTGCACTTCCATATAGTACGCGAGGGTGGACAACAGGTTTATGAAGACAAAAATATTACTGTAGAAACCATTGCAATGGAGCATCGCATCCCCACCTATGGTTACCTTTTCAGGGAAAAACAGGCTTTAAGAAATATCCGCAAAGATGCCATTGAGCATTACAACATACCCATTGAGCATATCAGCAAAATCAAATCAGGAAAAGATCTTGTAAGAGACAACGGAGAAATCATTCCCAATCACAAACTTACCAAAGACCCACCTGCTCCCCGGAGCTATGCTTTTTGTTCTGATACGGGATACACCGAACAATATCTCGGCCAGATAAAAAACGTGGATCTGTTGTATCATGAAGCCACATTTTTGCATGACAAGGTTGATATTGCCAGGCAAAAAACCCACTGTACCGGCATTGACGCAGCAACCATTGCCAAAAAAGCCTGTGCGGGCCAACTCCTGATCGGCCATTATTCGGCACGATATGACGACATGAAACTTTTCGAGAAAGAAGCAAAAAGAGTTTTTCCTGATACCATTCTGGCTCAGGAAGGATTGTGTGTTGAAATAGGCAATAAGGAAAACAGAGAGTAGTTTCTAAAAAAACAAACCTAGCAGTTGCCAGGGGTCATTGATGCTATTAAAACCGTAAAAATCTGTCGCAGCAAGCAGCTTCTCTATCTCCTCCGGTTTATGCTGAATATCTTTAAGTCCACTGATAAAGGGATCATTATCAGCAAGTTTATCATTACTTACAATAATACTTACAAACTCAATTTTACCTTTATTAACTTTCATCTCAAGTGATAAAACCTTTTCCCGAAATTTTATCCGGTTTTTGAAAGTATAAACCGGCGACCAACCGAAATTCCACTCCCATTTTATGTATTTTTCTTCCTTAATGCGGTTGATGGCCCTGATATCATCAGCCCGAAAATCATATTTTTCCAGGAATGGATAATGTTGAAAGAAATAACTCTCAAGTTTTTCCATGAAATCTTCGCGCGACAAAGGAGTTTGCAAAAAACGGCTGATATTTGTCACCCTACTTCTTAATGATTTAACCGCTTTGCTTTCAAAATTCTGTTCTTTGGCTTTGATGGCTTCATTCAGTTTTCCCAGATCCGAATCAAAAAGCAGCGTTCCGTGATGCAGTACTTTCTCTTTGTGAATATGCTCCGCATTACCTGATATTTTCAAGCCATTTACACGTAAATCATTCTTACCTTCAAACCTGGCATCAACTCCCAGGCTTTGCAGGAAATCAATTACAGGTTGTGTATGACCGCGAAAATTTACCAGATTTTCCTTATCGGCCTTTTTAATAAAAGTGAAATTTATATTACCTGGATCATGAAAAACAGTTCCCCCTCCTGATAACCTGCGCACTACGGGAATTTCATTTTTTCTTACATATTCAAGATTAATTTCAGCAAGGGTATTCTGATGTTTTCCAACAATTATCGAAGGATTGCTGCGCCACAGCATGATGATCTCTTTATTAAATTGTTTCAGCAGATACTCCTCTGCAGCAATATTAAACCAGGGATCAAGAAATGGATTTTTTACAAATAACATAAAAGAAAAATATTCAATTACCCAAAACCTTTCAACTTATCAATCTCAATTCGCTATACTCCCGAAGCTTCGTTAACGTCCAACCCTTAAACTCTTTAACTTTTCAACTCTTAAAACCTTTAAACCCATCAACCTACTCCCCTTCCGGTCTTTCAAAACTAGTTGGTACAAGGCATACCGGAATTTCCCAGCTATGATGATAATCTTCGCGCAAAAAAGGATTTCCGTCACAATCGAGAAAATTGTTTTCTGTATCTTTTTTCAGCATAATAAAGTAGCCATCAAGCAGTTTCTCAAGAATAATTTCCTGAAGCTCTTCTCTTGATGCATCGGGATATTTCAAAGCGATTGCAATACCCGCTTCATTGTTATGCATATCCATTGTACAGTCTGCAGCAGTGGGTAAATAACCCTCGTAAACTCCCCTCTTTTGTTTGTATTGAAGTTTATTCCCTTTTTCATGGTCATAACCCAGTCGCCATGCCCGTCTTTCATTCAGTTCAACTGTCATAAGGGCCATCCAGTAAGCGTGTCGGAAAGCATCAATCTGTCCTCCACGGCCATCCCCATCCAATTTGGGATGATCTTCCAGTTTTTTTGATATTTTACGGGCATATATACTTATTTCCAACGCTCTGCGAGCAGAAAATGGGTGTGTAATTACCCACCATTTCTCAGGTCGTGAAAGTTCGCTGAAATATTCACGCCGGCTTTTTTCCTGCGAAAAACCGTTTGAAAACCAAAGAATAAAAATCAGGAGTATGCCTGTATGTTTCATATTCAACAGAAAGAAACGGGTTCACAACGAATGCAGATTATACTTTAGAGCAATGCCAGGCGGTTGTTTATTTTTCTTACAATATAATGATCATCGATTTCAGTGAGAAGCTGTTGCAGCATTTCTTTATCGCTTATGCGCGAAATAGCTTTTTTACGGACTTCGAAATCAGAGTCTTTTCTCACGATTTCCATCAGCGAAGGGTTATCTTCCATTTTTTCAACCGCTTTGTTTCTTACATAATAATCAGGATCTGTTATAGCTATTTGTTTAATAAAATCCATATTCTTGATTTTTTCCACAGCCAAGGCCCTCACATAATAATCGTCATCATTGCGGGCAATATTTTCGAGTATTGCCTGATCGAATATCTTTTTGATAGCATCTGATCGCACATAAAAATCCTCATGGGTATGAGCGATATGGGTGAGTATTTCCTGGTTGGAAATGGCCTCTACGGCCGATTTCATGATATCGCGATCAGTAATTTCCCTTACCAGTTCAAATAATACTCCGTCATCATTGATCTTACCCAATGCATCCTTACAGATGTAATAATCTTCCTGGCTGCGAAGCACAATATGCGCAAGGGTTTTCGCATCAGTAATCTTTTTTACAGCGGCTACCCTCACATAATAATCGCTGTCATTCAGGGCAATCTGCATAAGTACTCCTGGGTCTTCAATCTTTTCGGTTGCAGTTTGCCTTACGTAGTAATCAGGATCATTGGCTGCCACTTTCCTTAATATCTCCTGATCTTCAATTTCTTTTAACGCATCAACCCGGTCGTAATAATCAACAGCATTAAAAACTTTGTCAATAAGTAATGCCATTCTTTTTTCAGTAGAGTTTTCATGTGTGTTATTTTCGTCTTCCATGATGAAAGGTTTAAAGAAGTTGTAATTACAGAAAAGTAATCTTCTGAATTTGTTTTTAAAAGTACAGAAAAATTGCGATTTCAAAAATTTCTGTATTAAAAATTAATAGAGATATCTATACGCTTATAACAGTGATATTTTATACCGGCATTTTATGATGTAAAAATCCTGCTTCCAAACTAAAAATTATCTCACTATCTTTACCAGTCATTTTTTAAGGCTTAACCGCCAGAAGAAATGAGTTAATGAATCATCTATGAAACGTTGAAAATGAACTTGAAAACTGATAACTTAAGATGAAAGATCTTCCCAAGCAATATTCTCCTGCAAAGACTGAAAACAAGTGGTACGCTCACTGGATGGAGAAAGGCTATTTTAAATCGACACCCGACAGTAGAAAACCTTATACTATAACCATTCCCCCACCCAATGTAACAGGAGTTTTGCATATGGGTCACATGCTCAATAATACCATACAGGATGTGCTTGTGCGTCGTGCCCGTATGCAGGGTAAGAATGCCTGCTGGGTGCCTGGTACCGATCATGCGTCTATTGCCACCGAAGCTAAGGTTGTTGCCAAGCTAAAGGATGAAGGAATTGACAAAAATAAACTCTCACGTGAGGAGTTTCTGGAGCATGCATGGGAATGGAAAGAAAAGCATGGCGGAATTATTCTTGAACAGCTTAAAAAGCTGGGTGCATCATGCGACTGGGATCGTACTGCCTTTACTATGGATGAATCGCTTTCGCAATCGGTTATAAAAGTTTTTATTGATTTATATAACAAAGGGTTGATTTATAGAGGGGTACGTATGGTAAACTGGGACCCGAAAGCCCTGACTGCACTTTCTGACGAAGAGGTAATTTACAAGGAAGTGAATTCCAAATTTTACTACCTGCGCTATCAGATTGAAGGTACAGAAGATGAATATATTACCATTGCCACAACCCGCCCGGAAACCATTCTGGGCGATACGGCCATTTGTGTGCATCCAGAGGATGAACGCTTTCAGCACCTGAAAGGAAAGAAAGCGCTGGTACCTCTTATTAACCGCCCGGTTCCCATCATTTTTGATGAATACGTTGACAGAGAGTTTGGTACAGGTGCGCTGAAGGTTACTCCGGCTCATGATATCAACGACTACAATCTGGGTATCAAACATAACCTGCCGTCTATAGATATCTTTAATGATAATGGCACACTTAATGAAAAAGCTGAGATTTATATTGGCGAAGACCGCTTTGCAGTGCGAAAAAAGATCGTTGTTGAACTTGCTGACCATGCCCACCTGATTAAGGTAGAAGATATTATTAATAAGGTAGGATATTCTGAACGTACTGATGAGGTAATTGAACCCAAACTTTCGCTGCAGTGGTTCCTGAAAATGGAAGAACTCACCAAACCTGCTCTGGATGTGGTAATGGATGATACCATAAAGTTCTACCCCGCCCGGATGAAAA
>SKVR01000192.1 GCA_007129355.1 Bacteroidales bacterium
TGTCTAATATTTTTTTTGCAAAGTAACTGCTTTTTTCGGGAAATTTCAAACATAATTTTTCATATACATCCAATGCTTCTTCCTTTTTTCCTTGTTTAAGATACACAAGTGCAAGGGTTTCGGTGGCCAATTGGGGGTCTTCCTCGGTACTTGAGGCAGAAAGATCTTCCTGTTCATCGGGTAATTCTTTTTGAACCTTAATGCGAGGCTCTTCTTTTAGGAACTTATCAATAAGATAATTTATGTCAGGTTTTTTGGCTTGCTTACCATAAATAAAATCAGGTATCTTGTGTTTAGGTTTTTCCTCCTGGTTTACATGGGGATCAAACGGATGTGGCAGATACGTTTTATTTTCCGAAACCGGATTATCAACCCCTGGTTCTTTTCTTTTGATTTCTGCTTCGGTTGTTTGTTTTTCCTTTTCGCCGTTTTGCGATGGTTTTTGATTCTTTGACTGGATTTCCAGTAACCTTTTTTTAACTATTTCCAGTAGCGAAAGGTTCTCTTTTTTTTCATCTGCAACGAAATTTTTAGCAGGTTGATTTATTTCAGGTTCATCATCTTTCTTTGCCGATAAGCTATCATCGGAAATCTTTTCAACAGTAATATCTGAAATATTTTCGGCATCATGAGGTATGAAGATTTGTTCTGGTCTTTCAACCTGGTCTGCGGGAGGTGATATTTTAGTTTCGGATTTTTGTTCTGTTTCTTTTACGGGTTCTTCGGGTGGAGATACCCGGTCATCCGTTTGTTCTCTTTTTTCGTCAGAAAAATCAGCAGTTGCTGCAGATTGTTTTTCAGTTATCACATCAGGCTTGTCGCGATCAGAAATAAATCTCTGAAACTTTCTGCGGTTTACGGCATAGGCAGAAGCCTTATTCACCTGTTGTTCAAAATCCGGTTTAAAAAGTTGCTGAAGATTTTTTGCCAGCAGAATTTGTGCGCTTTGACAATAGGGGTATTTCTCGTTTACCTTTCTGAGAAAAGAAAGAGTAGCCTTATCAGTTTCATAAGGGTTTTTAATGATTTCCAGATATTTTTGCTGGTTCTGCATGATTTTATAATTACCAGTTTACTACTGCTCTGTTAAAAATATCTTCAACCAATGCCTCTATAATTACGTCTATAGCTGTTGGCTCAATGGCAGCAAGGCTTTGCTGGCTGTCATAATCGTAATAACGGGAGAAATTCTGCTCAAATTCAGTTTCAGCCTGATAATCATTGAGATATGTAACTTGTACGGTAATAGTAAGCCTGTTTTGTGCAGCCCTGTCATCGGCACCAATGGCCTGTGGTTGAACACTATACCCTGTAATGCTTCCTTCAAAATGCAGATCACCCACTCCGGTGGTAAGCTGCAGGTTGGTTTGGCGGGAAAACTTATCTTTAAGCGCGTCTGTAAATACCTGGCTTAATGTAGGCTGAACCAGCGGTGCATTATTGGGAAAAAAATCTACTGAAAAAGTAGTTGCCTGTGGAGGAATAGAAGCACCCGTAAAGGAATAAACGCCACACCCCCACATGGAAAAAGCAATTAGTACAATTAAAATTATTTTAGCAGGTTGTTGCATTTTATTTCTGTTTTCAAAAAACATGTAAAGTTACTTTTTCTGTTATTTAAATTAATTGTTTTGGGAGAGAATTATCATCAGGCATTAATATCGTACTCTTTGATTTTTCTGTATAAAGTACGTTCACTAATCCCCAGCTCTTCTGCTGCTTTTTTTCTTCTTCCATTATGTTTCTGCAAGGCAAGTTTGATAAGATCTTTCTCCTTTTTTTGTATACTCAGACTTTCTTCTATATAGTCAGTAGTGTCCTCCTCATAGCTGTCAATGATTTGATGATGGTCATCTGCTGTATTTTCTTCATCGGGTTCATGATTTTTTATCAGAGAATGATTGCCTGCATCCTTATACAGACTTTTCATAAGATGTGGATTTTCTTCATGGAAACTTCCACTCACTTGCCCGTTTTGGATTAGTTCCTGCACAATTTTTTTTAAATCCGTCATGTCTTTTCGCATGTCAAAAAGCAGACGATAAAGAATATCCCTTTCACTTAAATCAGGTTCATTTTTCCTGATATCTCTTACCAGGACCGGCAGGTTTGACTCTTTGCTGCTTGGCAGATATTTATATACAATGTCAGGGGTAATGATCCTGTTGCTTTCAATCACTGAAATTTGTTCTGCCATATTTTTCAGTTGCCTGATATTGCCTGGCCACCTGTAGTTCATTAATATATTTTCAGCTTCAGTAGTGAGCTGAAGGGGCGGCATGCGATATCTTTCAGCAAAATCGGCTGAAAACTTCTTGAAAAGCATCGTTATGTCATTTTGCCTGTCTCTGAGGGGTGGAACATAAATGGGTACGGTATTCAGCCTGTAATAGAGATCTTCGCGAAATTTACCGGTACCAATTGCCTCCAGCAGGTTGATATTGGTTGCAGCAACAATGCGCACATTGGTTTTAAGAACTTTAGATGAACCCACTTTTATAAATTCGCCGCTTTCAAGTACCCTCAGCAATCTTACCTGGGTAAGTAATGGCAGTTCAGCAACTTCATCAAGAAATATGGTACCGTTGTTAACTACTTCAAAGTAACCTCTTCGGGCTTCATGTGCCCCGGTAAATGAACCCTTTTCATGTCCAAACAACTCTGAATCAATTGTACCCTCAGGTATAGCACCACAGTTAACTGCTATAAATGGGCCATGCTTGCGTGGACTCAACTGATGTATGATTTTCGGGAAGGATTCTTTTCCCACACCACTTTCACCGCTGATAAGCACACTGATGTCTGTAGGGGCCACCTGCATTGCCACATCAATTGCCCTGTCAAGTGCCGGGGCATGACCAATAATTCCAAAACGTTGCTTTATACTCTGAATGTCCATATCTAAGTCAGTGGATTTATGCCATTATGGCATACAAAGTTAACTGTTTATTTTGAGAAATTTTTCTCCAAAAACAATATCCGACCAATAAAAACGGATAATGTATAAGAATATTTAATATGAGTTTAAATTATTCCAAAAAACAAACAATTGATATTCAAAATCATTAATTTTATATTGAATCCAGATATGTTGAAAATAAGAGTTTAAATGTTTAAAAAAAAGATGAAAAAAATCAGTTGATTTAATCTTAAGAGATATGCATTCAAATTCTATGGGCAAAAATATTCCTGACAGGCTTAAATCACTTATTCACAAGCTTGAGAACTCAAAAGATGTGGATCAGGAAGTATTGATGGAACTGAAAAGTCTTCATGATGAAAACGAAGGGGTAAATAATCAGGATGAAAATGGTTATGATGAACATCTGTTGCGATTGTCTGCTGCATTTGAACAAAGTTCTAATTCCATAATGATTACAGATACACAAGGAGTCATAGAATATGTAAATCCACGTTTTTGCAAGGTAACGGGTTATACCCCGGAAGAAATTATTGGCCAAACACCAGCTGTTATTAAATATGAAAAATCTCGAATCAACTACAAAGAGTTGTGGGATACAATTACTACAGGAAAAATCTGGACCGGTGAGTTATTGAACAGAACCAAAGAAGGTGAATTATTTTGGGAGCTTGCCACAATTAGTCCCATAAAAAATTCAAAAGGAAAAATTATTAACTACCTGGCCATTAAGGAGGACATTACATTCAGGAAAGAAACTGAAAAGCAGTTGGATGATGCAAAAGAATTTTACATCACAATGCTCGAGGATTTTCCTGTAATGGTATGGCAATGCGATACACAGGGTGTTTTTCAGTTTTTCAATAAAACACTACTTAGGTTTACAGGTGAGCCGAGTGAATGGAATGTTGAATTGAATTATGAAGCACTGATACATCATGATGATAAGCATAAATTTTTTGATGCCCTGAGCCAGAGCCTTTCCCTTAAAAGCTCTTTCATTATAGAGTATAGGATAAGAGATAAGTATGGAAATTTTCGTTGGGTGATCAATCATGCCAGGGGTTTTTACGATCATGATGGCAATTATAAAGGTCTTCTGGGAACCTGTACCGACATACACGACAGGATTGTAGCTGAAACCCGGCTAATGGGAAGCGAGAATAAATACAGAAGAATGTTTGAGGAGGCTGCCATGGGAATTTTCAGGCTTGACCGAAAGTTCAGGTTTATTGAAGGGAACAAAGCTTTCGCATTAGTTCTTGGTTATGATGACCACGCCCAATTTATGATGGATATTACCAATGACCCTGAGAAATTTTTTCCGGATTTGAAAAAACAAAAGGGCTTTATAAAAGAAATAATCCTGAGCAAAGAGAACCATTTTGTTGTTGAAAAACAGCTTATTAACAAGCAAAAAGAGAAAATTTATGTGGTAATTCATTTGAGTAAAAATGATGACCATGAAAATGAAGGCTTTTATTTGGAAGGTTTCATCGAAAATATTACCCAGAGAAAAGAAGCAGAAAAACAGATAAAAAAGGCAAGGGATGATGCCGAAAAGGCATGGATGGCACAATCAGAGTTTCTTTCTCTTATGAGTCACGAGATACGCACACCACTCAATACGGTTTTTTCACTTACGGATTTGATGCTCGACGATGATCTCAATCCCGATCAACTGGAAAATCTCAATACAATTAAGATTTCTGCACGACACCTGCTTGGACTCATTGATGATATTCTTGATTTTAATAAAATTGAATCGGGCAATCTGATATTTGAGAAAACGGATTTTGATTTACGCTCCCTGGTAGGCGATCTTCTTAAAACGCTTAATTTAAAAGCCAAAGAAAAAAATCTACAGCTTTTAACTCAAATCGATGATGATGTTCCACCTGTGCTTCAGACAGATACATTGCGTTTACGGCAAATACTTTTTAATATGCTTTCCAATGCTATAAAATTTACACAAAAAGGATTTGTCAGTTTAAAGGTTAAAAAAAGACCGGGATGCATTCCCGCTGAAAACAAAATTCATTTTGAAATAGAAGATACCGGTATTGGTATTGCATCTGACAGACTTGATGCCATATTTGAGAAATTCACCCAGGCAGAAACAAGCACATCGCGAAAATATGGAGGCAGCGGGCTTGGGCTAACCATTTGTAAAAGGCTGGTTGAACTGCAAAGCGGCAAAATATCTGCAAAAAGTAACCCTGGGGAGGGATCAGTTTTTTCATTCTGGCTACCCATGAAAACCGGGGAAAAGAAATTTCCTGCTCCCCGGGTTACATCAGGTAAGTCCACACATAAAACACTTAAAGGTGTTAAGATTCTTTTGGTAGAAGATGATAAAATGAACCAGTTTGTGGGCAAGAAAGTACTGGAAATGAAATGGAAAGCCAGCCTTACCATTGTTTCAACCGGCGAAGATGCATTAGAAATGTTAAAGAATAAACATTTTGATCTTGTGCTAATGGATCTTCTATTGCCCGGAATAAGTGGTTATGACGTTACACGCAAAATTAGAAAAAATGAGGAGGGCAAAATCCAAAATCCATCAATTCCGGTTATTGCTTTTACCGCCGATGCTTTTGCTGAAACCCGCGCAAAAGCATACGAAGCAGGGGTAGACGACTTTGTAAGTAAACCCTTTGATTATTTTAAGCTTTTTGAAAAAATCAGCCGTTATAAAATCTGAACTTAAGTCGAAGTAATGCTTCCCGGTTGTTCTTTTTCGGGCAAAGATATAAGAAAGCATCCTGCATGTTTTTTATTTCCTTCCTAAGGCTTGGCCGATATTATATTATGCTATTGGTGTTGTGGTATTTTATAACTTTGCAATTCGGTTTTTCCACACGACAAAAATTTTAATTTTCTCAATTTCCAGTAGTTATGAATGAATTTGCTCAGCAAAAGTCAAAAGAATTTAAGAGATACACGGTTACATCTGCTCTCCCTTATGCTAACGGGCCTGTGCATATAGGTCATCTTGCCGGCGTGTATGTGCCTGCCGATATTTATGCCAGGTACCTAAGATCAAAAGGCCGCGATATTATATTTATTGGCGGAAGCGATGAGCACGGCGTTCCCATTACTATAAAGGCAAGAATGGAAAATGTAACGCCTCAGGATATAGTTGATAAATATCACTACATGATCAAGGAATCATTTGAGAAATTCGGTATTTCATTCGATGTTTACAGCCGTACATCCGCTGCAATCCATCATGAAACAGCTTCTGCATTTTTTAAGAAGCTTTTTGATGAAGGTAAATTACTGGAAAAGGAAAGTGAGCAGTTTTATGATGAGGTAAATAATCAGTTTTTGGCCGATCGGTATATTACCGGAACATGCCCTCACTGCAGTTATGAAAAAGCTTATGGTGATCAATGCGAAAGTTGCGGAACATCGCTCAGTGCCACTGATCTTATCAAACCCAAATCTGTACTCAGCGGTAATAAGCCTGTTATGAAGAAAACCAAACACTGGTACCTGCCATTACAGGATTACGAACCCATGCTGCGAAAATGGATACTTGAAGGTCATAAAAACGACTGGAAGTCAAATGTTTATGGGCAATGTAAATCATGGATTGATCAGGGCCTTCAGCCCAGAGCCGTAACCCGTGACCTTGACTGGGGAGTTAAAGTTCCGGTTGATGGTGCCGAGGGTAAAGTACTTTATGTATGGTTTGATGCCCCCATAGGTTATATTTCTGCCACGCGCGAATGGGGTAAAGAAAATAACAGGGAGTGGGAATCCTATTGGAAAAGTAATGACTCTAAACTTGTGCATTTTATAGGGAAAGACAATATTGTATTCCATTGTATTATTTTCCCGTCCATGCTCTATGCCGAAGGGTCTTATATTTTACCCGAAAATGTTCCTGCCAATGAATTTCTTAACCTGGAAGGCGATAAAATTTCAACCAGCCGCAACTGGGCGGTATGGTTGCATGAATATCTCGAGGAATTTCCCGGGCAGCAGGATGTATTGAGATATGTTTTGTGTGCAGCTGCTCCCGAAACCAAAGACAACGATTTTACCTGGAAAGACTTTCAGGCCCGCAATAACAGCGAGCTCCTTGCCATTTACGGAAACTTTGTAAACCGAACCCTGGTTCTAACCCATAAATATTTTGAAGGTAAGGTGCCCGGACGAGGCCAGCTTACAGAAAATGATAATGCAGTTATTGAGCAAATTGCCCGCTATCCGCAAATTATTGCCAATAGTCTTGAGAGCTATCGTTTCAGGGAAGCACTGGGTGAGCTTATGAACCTGGCAAGGCTGGGCAATAAATATCTTACCGAAAATGAACCCTGGAAGATTTTCAAAACAGATCCGGAGAGGGTAAAAACCATTATGAATGTAAGCCTCCAGATATGTACAAGTCTGGCCATACTCTCCGAGCCATTTCTTCCATTTACAGCGGAAAAGCTTACAAATATGCTCGCCATTGATTGCATGAAATGGGATAAAGCCGAAACAGCAGAAAATATTTTAAAAGAAGGTCATGTAATGAACCAGCCTGGCTTCCTTTTTACCAAAATAGAAGACGAAACCATTCAACACCAGATAGATAAGCTTGTTAATACCCGTAAATCAAACGAAGACAACGAAAACAGTAAAGCCGAACCCTTCAAAGAAGATATCGGGTTTGATGATTTTGTTAAACTGGACCTTCGTATTGCAACCATTATTGAAGCCGAAAAGGTTGCCAAAACCAAAAAGCTTTTAAAACTTACTCTTGACACCGGTAATGACAAAAGAACAGTTGTAAGCGGAATAGCAGAATTTTATCAGCCTGAAGAGATTAAAGGCAGACAGGTTGTACTTCTTGCAAATCTTCAACCCAAAGTAATTAAAGGAATTGAATCACACGGGATGATCCTCATGGCTTCCAATAGTAATGGGGAACTTGCATTTGTGCAGCCCGACAAAGTTATCAACAATGGTGGTTTAATATCATGAGCGACATTTTTTGCCTGTTTGGCAAAGTATTTAGTTAATCGGTACAATTATTGATTTTTTAGGTGTTTTTCTGTTAATGGCGAACAAAAAAATTCTTTATATTTGCGCGGATTAGGCCTCGTAGTTCAACGGATAGAATGGAAGTTTCCTAAACTTTAGATACAGGTTCGATTCCTGTCGAGGCTACAAAAATATTACTACACACCCTTATATTTTCCAATATCCTATAAAAGGTTGGGAGCACAAACTATCGAATATAAAACATAATAAACCATGAACAGAAAAGACGAAAGACCCAGTAAAATTTCCTACGAAAGGTATTTAAATGAATTAGGAATTCCGGAAGACCAGAAGAAGTCTAATGACGGACATATTCCGGATTATGTTAAATATGGTACTTGGCTTAGAGTTAATGAGTCAGATAAATTTGAAAGCGACTACCAGGAGTGGAAAGCTAAAGTACGTGCTGAGCAGAATCTCTGAAAATAGAATTCCTTGTCCATATCAAAAAAGGCTCTCAAACTATAGTTGGGAGCCTTTTTTAATTATTAAATTCTGAGTTTAGATGACCTTGAGCTCTTTTCCTACTTTAATGAACGCATCTATAGCTTTATCAAGATGATGTTTTTCATGTGCAGCCGAAAGTTGTATTCTTATTCTTGCCTGGCCTTTGGGTACTACAGGAAAATAAAAACCGATAACATAAATTCCCTCCTCAAGCATGCGTGCAGCAAACGTCTGTGAGAGAGCTGCGTCGTAGAGCATCAATGCAACAATGGCCGACTCAGATGGTTTCAGATCGAAGCCGGCAGCAGAAATTTTTTGCTTAAAATAGGCAGTATTGTCCATGAGCTTGTCGCGATAACTGGTGTCTTTTCCTATCAGGTCAAAAACTGCCAGTGAAGCACCGATAATGGCCGGGCTAAGTGAATTGGAGAAAAGATACGGGCGCGACCGCTGGCGCAAAATGTCAATAATCTCTTTACGGCCGGTAGTGAATCCACCAAGTCCGCCGCCCAGGGCTTTGCCGAGAGTACCTGTAATAATATCTACTTTGTCAAGTACGTTGTGGTATTCGGGGGCGCCGCGCCCGGTCTTGCCAATAAAGCCTGCAGAATGGCATTCATCAGTCATTACAAGGGCATCATATTTTTCTGCAAGGCGGCAGATTTCATCCATTCTGGCAATATCACCATCCATGGAGAAAACGCCATCGGTTACAATGATACGGTGACGTTGCGCCTGTGCAGCCTGCAGCTGTTTTTCAAGGTCGGCCATGTCGGCATGAGCAAATCTGTACCTGGCAGCTTTGCACAAACGAACTCCATCGATAATTGAGGCGTGGTTGAGAGCGTCAGAAATTATAGCGTCATTTTCATCAAATAAAGGTTCAAAAACCCCGCCATTGGCATCAAAACAAGCTGCATAAAGAATGGTATCTTCTGTCCCGAAAAAATCGGCAATGGTTTGCTCAAGTTGCTTGTGAATATCCTGTGTGCCGCAGATAAAACGTACGGAAGATAATCCGTATCCATGACTTTCCAGTGCTTTGTTTGCTCCTTCAATAATTTTAGGATGATTTGATAACCCCAGGTAGTTGTTGGCACAAAAATTAAGTACCCTCTGACCCGTATTTAATTCAATTTCTGCTTCCTGCGGACTGGTAATAATTCTTTCACGTTTATAAAGTCCGGCATCATCAATTTCCTGAAGCTGTTTTTGTAAGTGCTCTTTTATCTTTCCGTACATAGTAAGAATAATTTTTCTGACAGTTTTCTGATTTTATTTTGATTTTAAGGATTTAAGATTGCGTGATAAGTTTGTGGCGATTGAAAAACGCGAAGTGCTTCCTTAATATCGGGGTCATTATTTATTGATGAAATTACCCGGCCTTTTTGTTTGTAATACCTTCCAACGATCTCATTTTTCAGCATCATTTCAATTTCAGGGCGGAAAGTGAGAAGGTCATCCTTTTTGGTTTCTTCAATTCTGGCCTGAATCATTTTCAGTTCCTGTTCAATAGTTTCGTGATATTTTTCATTTTTGGCTACTTTTCGTAATCTCTCAAGATAACGCTCACTTTCGGTAGTATAGGAATAATCTTTTCCCTCCAGAAAATTTTTAAAATCATTGAAGATTTCATCTGTTATCTCAAATTTGTCAGCTGGTGGAATTTCGTTGTTGATGCCATAAAAAATACTAGCATAATCAAAAATGTGGAAATTGGTAAGCAGAGCTATTGATAAATTACTCAACGACATTGGGTTAATAAAAATGTCAGGCTCAATTCCACCCCCATCATAAACAGGTCGGCCGCGTGAAGTTTCAAAGGCCACTTTGAGTGAATCCGGTATGGCTGCTACACTTCCGTCTTCATATCTCTGGGCGTAGTCGATGGCCTGTATGCATCTTCCGCTGGGGATATAATACTTGGCAACCGTAACTTTGAGCTGGGTATTATAACTTAGGGGAACAACATTTTGCACCAATCCTTTGCCAAAAGTTCTTTGTCCAATAATTACACCCCGGTCAAAATCCTGAATAGCTCCTGCAACAATTTCTGATGCTGATGCACTGGCTCTGTCAACCAGTACTACAAGAGGTATTTCCTTATCAATGGGGTTATTAAGTGTGCGGTGTGTGGTGTTTCGTTCCCTGATCTTTCCCTTTGTTTCAACCACTAAATTGTTCTTATCAACGAAAAGATTGGTGATATTTACAGCCTCATTAAGCAGGCCACCTCCATTGCCGCGAAGATCCAGAATCAGGCTTTCTATTCCATATTCATTACGCAGGCTGTTAAAAGCATCTCTTACTTCCCTTCCTGCATTTTGTGTAAAACTTGTAAGTTTGATGTAGCCGGTTTTCTCGTCCAGCAACCCAAAATAGGGGATATTGTCAATTCTTACCACTTCACGCACAAGAACTTTTGTAAGAATTTCATCGTAACCGCTTCTTTGAATTTCCATTACGACTTCGGTTCCCGGTTGACCCTTAAGTAAAGAACTTACCTCTTCCTGTGTGCGGTTCTTTGCTTCCTGATCGTTGATTTTTAAAATTTTATCACCCGGCAATAATCCGGTTTTATGTGCGGGAAAACCCTCGTAGGTTTCCGAAATAAAAATATAATCTCCTCTTCTCATGATAAGAGCACCAATGCCGCCATACTGGCCTGTGGTCATAAACCGGTAGTCTTCAATTTGCGATTCAGGGATGAAGTTGGTATAGGGGTCAAGCGATTCAAGCATTTCGTCAATCCCTGTTTTAATAAGCTCAGCAGTGTTTACATCATCAACATAGTTGATAGCCAGTTCACGGAACAGAGTATTAAAAATGTCTAGATTCTTAACAATTTCAAAATTGTTACTTACATACGCAGTAGAAAAAACCGTTGTAAGTGTTATGGCAACAAAAGCAGTGATTGCAATTGGTTTTCTGAAGTATTTCCTGATATTTTTCATTATAAAACGGAATTTAAAACATATTTTCATGGCACTGGATCATAACCGCTCCCTCCCCACGGATGACATGATGTGATTCTTTTAATGGTAAACCATCCGCCTTTGAAAGGTCCGTGCTTTTTTATTGCCTCCACACCGTATTGTGAACATGTTGGGGTATAGCGGCACGAAGGAGGAAAAAAGGGTGAAATTGCTCCCTGGTAAAAACGTATAAGCATAATAAAGAACCATTCAAGGGTTTTTTTTATTCCCCGCCAGATGGCTGCAATTAACCGCATGTGCCTTGTTGTTCTGATATTTTATGAACTATTTTTTGTAAAGATACAATGATTTTTGCTTCTATATCCCGGTAAGGTAATACTGATTTAGCAGTGTAAATGATGCCAATAATACAAAAGCAATTTTGCTCATTGAGAAACGAATAAAAGCTTTGTTTGTTATGGCGATAGGTTTCTTTTATAAGTCTTTTAATATTGTTGCGCTGAACAGCTGATTTATGGACTTTTGAAGAAACACCTGCAAGGCATTTGGCCGGGCTGGTAAAAAGGGCATTTGCCGGAACTTTTTTAAAAGGAAATGATGGATTTTGAGTCTTTATTAAATCACTTTGCAGGTCTTTGTTACCATGATATAATAGCGGGTTTTTCTGGAAAAATAGAATCTCAAGGTTTGTGTCAATAGTTTTCCAGAAGATGCGAAACGGATGTTCTGCAAATTGATTACCCTGCTCAAACAGGATTTTTTTTAAAGTAAAATTGCACAGCCTTTCATCTTTAGAAAAACTGTGCAACTTCTGTTTTGATGTATGCTCAGCCATGATATTTCTGGCTTGTTATTTTTTTCCTTTATTATTTTGCAGATACTGCTCGATAGCCATCGTCATGGATAGGGCTTCGGGAGAAGGTGCTTTTATCTGTACTTCAAACCCTGCATTCTCAATAGCGCTTACTGTAGCCTGCCCGAATGCAGCAAAAATCGTTTCATCTTGATTGTATTCTGGGAAGTTTTTTTGCAGAGATTCAATTCCAAACGGGCTGAAGAATACAATCATATGGTAATTGCTGATATCAACATCATCAACTACTTCAGGTACCGTATTGTAAATAGGTGCAATTATATGATTGATCTTATGGGCATGGAGAAGATCGGGTATCTCTTTGGTGTGATTGACTGCACAAGGAAAGAAGAACTTCTCACTTTTTTGTTTTTTGATCAGTTCAAGAAGTTCGGGAAACTTACTTTTGCCAAAAAAGATTTTTCTTTTGCGGTACTGAACATATTTTTGCAGGTATAAAGCAATAGCCTCCGACACACAGAAGTATTTCATGCTTTCCGGAATGGTTACTCTTAATTCGTCGCAAAGGCTGAAAAAATAATCAACTGCATGGCGGCTGGTAAAAATGATAGCAGTATAATCCAGAATGTTGATCCGTAATTTACGAAACTCCTTGTTATCAACACTCTCAATCTTAATTAGTTTTCTGAAAGTAATATTCAGGTTAAACTGCTTTGCAAGATCTGTAAAGGGCGATTTTTCATTCTCAGGTTGTGGCTGAGATATTAAAACATTTTTGATTTTCAAGGTTACTCTCCTTTTTTTTGGTTTAACTATTCCTGGTTTTGATTACCCTAAAAAGGTGGTTTTTGTTTTCCGCGTTTTATTTAATTATTGTTATTCAGGCTGTTATGGTGAGCCGTAAATATTTTATTATTAAAATTAATGGCGCAAATTCAATGGCGCAAAGATACAAAATTAAATAATACACCGAGAAGTCTAAGGTTTTATAACTAAGATAAGCTCCTCTAATAGTTTTAAAAAGGCTGATTAAAAGCAATAAAACCCATGCAGAAGCTACCAGATTTAACGAAGGATTAAATATGCTGATAACCAGCAGCGGCAGCAGAATAATCCCTGTTGATTGGTTAATCAGAAGTATATTGAGAAAATAGGATTCAGCTGCAGTTTTTGTTTTAAAAACCCATGCAATGAAAAACACAAGCATAAACTTTATAAGGTAGAATGCTGTTATGGCAAGAAGAATATAGCCCAAAATCAATACAAAAGGGGCATTATCAAGGACAGCAAAGTTGCCCCATTTCTCAATACTGAGATAAATAAGGAGCGAAAAAACAAGTAAAAAATTCAGATATAGAAAAAATGATGCCCAGTTATTCATTAATCCGCCTTCCCGCTCCAGTTGGTTGAAATACCTGCCTGTAAATGATGCCAGAAAGCTTTCTTTAAATCGTAAGGGAAATAAATAACGTGTGATGCCTATCAGAATCACAGAAAAAATTATCCATAAAGTTAAAAGGTCTTTGGATGGAGATTTGGAAATATATTCCGGTTCAGACTGGCTTGATGAAGGTTCAAGCGAATGTGACCCGAAATGCTCACGGGCGGAAATCACTCTGCTTATCACCTGATCTTCAGATGCAATAAGCAAAGAGTCCCATTCAACCCAATAAGCTTTGCTTCTATCAAAAGTTGAACGGTAGGTTTGAGTCCTTACCGGCTGAACCGGCTGAGAAACCGCGGGTGGTGATGTTGCTGGCTGAGTGTAAGGTTCAATAGTATCAGGTTCACTGGTAAATTCCGGTTCAACATCTGTTATTAATGTATCTGTTGCTGTTGATATGGTTTCGTGGATTATGGTATCAGTTTCCCGGGGGCTATTATTTATCTCTAAAGGTAAGATGGTATCGGGAAGACTTTCAGGCATTGTATCTGCAAAATGATGGTAAGCAGGCGAAGTGTATTCAGTAATTTCAAACCCGGAGAACATTTCATTAGTAAAAGAGGTATTCAGAAACATCATTTGCAGTATGATGATAAAAGCAGGCAGGATATACAGCCGTTGTTTCTTACTCATTGCCTCAGTTTTTTGCAAAGGTAAAGCAAATTATACGTAAAACATTAGAGTTTTACCTAAAGGATTTCTTTTGTAAAATTTTATTGTTGTTGCAACAATCAATAGCTGTTAGGCAGTTAACAATTTATTAAAATAAAATTGCATAATGTTGTTTAAAAAATCATATAACCTGCTTTGAAGGGTCGTAAATTAATTCTAATTTTGTTGTCCCTTAAAATTCAATAAATTTTCACAAAAAATCAGGTCAGAAAATGGATTTGTTAGCATCAATTAAAGCCAATGCAAAAAAGCATGATAAATGCATTGTATTACCCGAAGGTACAGAAGAAAGAACTTTAAAAGCGGCTGATGAAATCATCAGAGATGGAATTGCCAGGATTATTTTGCTTGGAAATAAGGCTGAAATAGAAGGTCTGTCAAGGCAATTTGAGCTTAAGCATATTTCAGGGGCCACCATAATTGATCCTGTAAATCATGAAAAAAAGCAATTTTATGCTGATTTACTTTTTGAGATCAGGAAAAACAAAGGTCTTACCCAGGATGAAGCTTTGAAACTGGTTGAAGATCCTCTTTACCTGGCTACTCTTTTAATAAAGAATGGCGATGCCGATGGCGAAGTTGCGGGTGCAGCCAATGCCACAGGAAATGTGCTAAGGCCGGCTTTTCAGATCGTAAAAACCCTGCCCGGCATCAGCGTGGTTTCAGGAGCTTTTATAATGATTATGCCCGATAAAAAATGGGGAGAAGATGGTATATTGGTATTTGCCGATTGTGCAGTACACCCTGACCCGACTGCAGAAGAACTTGCACAGATTGCATTGATGACCGCTCAAACTGCCAAAGCTATTGTTGGTGTTGACCCCAAAGTGGCTATGCTCAGCTTCTCAACCAAAGGCAGCGCAAACCATCCTATGTGCGACAAGGTAATTGAAGCAACCAACATAGCAAAACAAATGCAGCCTGATCTTAAAATTGACGGCGAACTCCAGGCTGATGCAGCCATTGTTGAAGCTATAGGGAAAAGTAAGGCACCAGGCAGCGAAATAGCAGGAAAAGCCAATGTTCTGGTCTTCCCGACTCTTGAGGTTGGTAACATTGCCTATAAGCTGGTGCAACGACTCGCCGGAGCTGAAGCTGTGGGTCCGGTTCTTCAGGGTATGGCTGCTCCCATTAACGATTTGTCAAGGGGGTGTTCCGTTGACGATATTGTTAATCTTGTGGCTATTACCGTTAACCAGGCTGCCGGCAAGTAAAACAAATTTTAACTTTACCATAACAAGATTATTGCATAAATCACTCAATTAAATAAATTATAAATGAAACCCACATGAGCATCTTTAGCTTAAAACCATAATAAAAGGATGTAAGTGGGTTCTCCCGCACAGGCGGAACAGGCATTCAAAAACTTAAACTAAATTAAATAGAATGAAAATCTTAGTATTAAACTGCGGAAGTTCTTCCATTAAGTACCAGTTGATCAATATGGCTAACAATGCCGAGCTTCTGGCTAAGGGGATGCTCGAAAGAGTAGGATTGAAAGACAGCGAACTCAAGCACCAGTCAAAAGGGAAAGACAAGTATTATCTCATTCAGGACGTGCCCAATCATGAAGTGGGTATCGATTTGATTCTTAAAATATTGCTCGATCAGGATTATGGTGTCATTTCAAGCGTTAATGACATTTTGGCTGTTGGCCACAGGGTAGCCCATGGTGGTGAAAATTTTAGTGCCAGCGCGCTCATAACATCCGAAGTGAAAAAGAATATTGAAGATGTTATTGAATTAGCACCTCTGCACAATCCGGCCAATCTCAATGGTATTGTTTCCATGGAGAAACTTACGCCCAATGTACCCCAGGTAGCAGTTTTTGATACCGCTTTTCATCAATCTATTCCGCAGCATGCTTACATGTATGCACTTCCTTACGAGCTTTACGAAAATGATAAGATTCGCCGTTATGGATTTCATGGCACAAGCCACAAATATGTTTTTGAAACGGCTTGTGATGCACTCTTTATGCGTCGCGACAATATAAAAGCCATCACCTGCCACCTCGGGAATGGCGCCTCTGTTTGCGCTATTAAAAATGGCAAATCAGTTGACACTTCTATGGGGCTTACCCCTGTTGAAGGCTTGGTAATGGGCACACGTACCGGAGATCTTGATCTTGGTGCTTTGCTTTATATTATGAAAAAAAAGGAGCTGGATCTTGAAGATGCCAACAACCTTATCAATAAGAAAAGCGGTGTTCTCGGAATATCCGGTATTTCATCCGATATGCGCGACATTGAA
>SKVR01000208.1 GCA_007129355.1 Bacteroidales bacterium
CCGGGCTTTCTCGTGATTCCGCCAGGATTCGAACCTGGGACCCACAGCTTAGAAGGCTGTTGCTCTATCCAACTGAGCTACGGAACCAATGCTTTGTTTTGGGGGTACAAAAGTACAAATTAAATTTTATTTGACAAGAAGATTTTTGCGGAGAAAGGAGAACGGAGAAAGGAGAACGGATTTTCAAGCCTTCGCCTTTCAACATCATTCATCATACATTTGACATCAAGCATTTGACATCATACATTTGACATCATTTCTCCGTTCTCCGTTTATCTGTTCTTCACATACCTGTCCAGCCATTCCAGCCATTCCCAGTGCATGTGAAGGGCTGATTCCCTGGCACTGTAACCGTGTCCTTCGTGTGGCATCATTACAAGGCGAACGGTAGCACCATGCCCCCGCAGTGCATCATAGAAACGTTCACTTTGCATGGGGAATGTACCTGAATTATTATCATCGGCACCGTGAATCAGCAGAATAGGGGTTGTGATCTGGTGCGCATAGGAAAAGGGCGACATATGATGGTAAACATCTGGTGCGTCCCAGTAAGTGCGTTCTTCAGCCTGAAATCCAAAAGGCGTGAGGCTGCGGTTGTAGGCTCCGCTGCGAGCCACTCCGGCAGCGAAGAGATCGGAATGTGCCAGCAGGTTCGCAGTCATAAAAGCTCCGTAAGAATGGCCTGAAACGGCAACCCGCTCAGGGTCGGTAACACCCATTTCCACCAGCTTGTTAATGGCAGCTTCGGCATTGGCAACCAATTGTTCTGCAAAAGTATCGTTGGGCTCATTGTCGCCTTCACCTACGATGGGGAAGCTGGCGTTATTGAGCACGGCATAGCCCTGGGTTGCCAGCAATACGGGTGATGTTGCGCCCACGCGGGTGTAGGTGTATGGCGAACCACTTACCTGCCCGGCTGCATCGGCACTTCTGAATTCGCGGGGATAGGCCCACAGCATTGTGGGCAGTGGCCCGTCGGTTTCTTTATTGTAACCGGCAGGCAGATAAAGAGTGCCGTTGAGTGGAATGCCATCAGATCTTTCATAATGGATCATCTCGGAGTGTAACTCTTTCAATGCATCGAAAGGGTCGGGCAGGTTCGTTATTTGTGTAAGGCGGTTACGACGCAGATCCCGGATATAAAAATTGGGATGCATATCGTTCGATTCTCTGCGTGTGATAACCTGGCCGCGGTTTACATCGATGATACTTACCGGTGTTTCGTAGTAGGGTGCTTCAGAACGCCACAAGCGGTTGGTTTCTTTGCTTCTTACATCATATTCATCAATAAACGGACGGTTTCCTTCCGGTGAAGCACCTTGCCCGAATAAATACAATTTGCGGCCGCGACGGTCAAAGAGAAGCTCACTCTGGCCATATTCATTGCGGGTCGTTTGAAAACGACCGGGGTCATTATAGCGGTCTTCAAAGGAACGGTCAAAGATGATACTTTTCTGTGTATTTTCTTCATTGGGATTAAAACTGCTTGTAATGCTGCGGCGGGTGCGTCTCCATGATTCACTGATAATTGCCAAATCATCCTTCCCCCAGGTTATACCTCCGTAGCGTAATTCTGTTTTGATAACAGGTGTTGGCTGGTCAGCAAAAGGAGCTGCAAGCGAGAGTAACTGGTCGCGGAAATCCACTTCATTGGCAGGGTCGCCACCGTCGAGTGCTTCTACCCAGAAAAGGGTTGCCGGGGCATCGTTGCGCCATGTTACGCTGCGGCGTCCTTCGCGGGTGGCGCCAAATCCCTGTGGCAAATTATCGGAAACAGGAACTTCTTCAACCAGGTAAACCCTTTCGCCTTGCATGTTAATTACCTCCATGGTTTGCGGGAAGCGGCTGAAAGGTACAATATAGGAGTAGGGCCTTTCAATCTGGTTTACCAAAATATACTTTGCGTCGGGTGAAATGTTGAAGTACCATATTACGCCGGGCTCCCCGATTTTTTGCTCGTTGCCATCAAGATCGGTTTTTATGAGCTGACTTATAGCATAATAATCAAAGAGTTCTTCATCGTAACGATCGCCCAGCATATCCTGGAAGGTACGCACAGCAGCACGTCGACCGATATTTTCCTGTAACACAGGGCCATCGGCAACCCTGGGCTTTACGGGTATTTCGCCACGGTTTTCGGGAACAGCCGTAAAAATGATGGTTTTATTGTCAGAGCTCCAGGAAAAAGCATTACCCATAACACTGTTTATGGCTTGCTGTGCGATCTTGCTTGCCCGGGCATTTTCAACATCCAGGACCCAGAGTTCAATTTGGTTTTCTGTGGTTTGTAAAAAAGCCATGTGCCTTGAGTCGGGCGACCAGCTTGTGTTGCTGATGCGCGGGCTTTCTGGCAAACCGGTAACAGGGCGTTCATTTTCGCCATTTATATCAGTAAGGGTAATAGAATTGCCATAGGATCTGCGGCTGGGGCCATTGGTAAGCGGGTCGATACGCATGCCGCCCAGCCGGAGCTCTTCCCTGGCAAGGTCCTCAAGGGCAGGAATACCGGGGTTGCCGATAAAAGCAATGGTGCTGTTATCTGGCGAAATAGATGTTGATGGGGTAGCAGGTACATCAACCAGGTCAATGATCTCCTGCGGAGGAAGCTGATAGCCAAGGGGCTCCTGGCTCGTAACTGCAATGCTGATAAGCATCGCCAGTGTAAGGGTAAGGGTGTTTTTGTAACGTAGCATATTTGTTGGGTTAATTGTTAATTGGTTAATGAGTTAATAGGTTAGTGAGTTGTTAAGAAAGTGAGAAAATGAGAAATTCAGGATTTTAGATTTATGATTTCAGATTACATAACACAGTTTACAGATCACAGATCACAGATTTCATATTTAGCTTCGCTGAGCTCGCCTTCGGCTCGGTTCGTACTTCGAATTTTCCGTTCTCCGTTCTCCATTTTTTGTTTTGTGTTTTCATTCTTTTTCCTGCTGGGTAAAGATAAAATCTTTGACAAAAAGGCCGATACTTATGGGGCTGATTCTAATCTTTTTTAGGGTTTTTTAGGAAAGCAGGACAGCTTATCAAGATCGTTTCCAATTTATCCCTATCAAGGAATGTTTTCTTTTTTAATCAGTAAAGATTTCTTATTTTGCGGCCTGATTGCTACGCTTCGAAAGCATAGTAATATCAGCCCTTTTATCAAAATATCAAAACATTCTAATACATAAAAAATGCGTAAAGATACACCCATAAATTTTGCGGAAGTAGAGAAACAAATTGAGTTAATGAACCTGGACAGTGTGGGTAAATCGTCCATCCGCCTGGTCAAGCGATTGGTTGACAATATTGAGGAAGCCACAGGAGAGCGCTATGTGCGCATGGAAATGGGAATACCAGGATTGCCACCTTCAAAGATTGGTGTAGAGGCCGAAATTGAGGCCCTGCAGAAAGGGGTTGCCGCCATTTACCCCGACATTGACGGTATCAAACCCCTGAAAAATGAAATTGCCCGTTTTGTAAAGCTTTTCATGAATACCACAGTGTCGCCTAAAAGCTGTATTCCTACCGTAGGTAGCATGCAGGGAAGCTTTGCCGCTTTCGCAACCCTCACGAGAATGTATCCCGGCAAAGATACCATTTTGTTCCTGGATCCCGGCTTCCCCGTTCATAAGCAGCAGTGTCGTGTTCAGGGTATTCCGTTCGATGCCTTCGATGTTTATAATTACCGTGGCGAAAAGCTAAGAGAAAAGCTTGAATCGCACCTTGCCAGTGGTAAGGTGGCCGGAATGCTTTATTCTAACCCCAACAATCCTTCATGGATTTGCTTTACAGAAACCGAATTGAAGATTATAGGTGAACTGGCAACCAAATACAATGTGGTGGTTATGGAAGATCTGGCCTATTTTGGAATGGATTTCCGTAAGGATTTCTCCAAACCGGGCGAACCTCCTTTTCAACCTTCAGTTACACAATATACCGACAATTACATCCTTTTTATTTCCAGCTCCAAACTATTTAGTTATGCCGGACAAAGAATAGGCATGATGGTGATTTCCGATAAACTTTTTGAGACACGTACAGAGGGTTTTTGCAGATATTACAATTCAGATATGTTTGGTCGTGCCATGGTTTTTGGCACTATTTACGCTTTAAGTTCAGGAACATCGCACTCGGCGCAGTATGCGCTTACTGCCATGCTGAAAGCTGCCAACGACGGATCATTCAACTTCTGGGAGGTGGTTAAGGAATATGGTGAGAAAGCCAAAATCATGAAAAAAATGTTTGCCGGTAATGGCTTTAAGATCGTTTACGACATGGATGAAGACCAGCCCCTTGCCGATGGATTCTTTTTTACCATCTCATACCCGGGTATGTCAGGTGAAGATCTTATTGAAAAATTTGTTTATTACGGAATCAGCGCCATTTCTCTGGCCATAACGGGCAGCGAGCGAACCGAAGGTCTGCGCGCCTGCGTTTCACTGGTAAGCCGCGATCAGTTTCCCGACCTGGAATACAGACTGAAGAAGTTTCATGAGCATCATCCGATGGGGTAGAAGGAGAATGGAGACCGGAGAACGGAACAGGAAATCCGAAGCTCGAAATCCGAAATCCGAACTGAGCCGAAGGTGTCCTCAGCGAAGCTAAATCAAAAATCATAAATCAATGTAGTTTAGTTAATCATTTTAAATTTGGCACGCAGATAACGCAGATGCACAGCAACGCATATTATCGCAGATTTAATCCATTTAATCAGCATTTGAAAATCAGCGTTATCCGCGTTCCATTTCTTAACTAAACGACATTAAATTCTAAATCCTAAATTTCTCACTTTCTCAATTTCTTATTAGCTTAATAACTCATTAACTCAATAACCCAATAACCCAAACTAAAATGCCCCTCATCAAAACTCCCGAAAAACTCCAGCTGATGCTGAAAACGTTGCCGGACAAACCGGGGGTTTACCAGTTTTTTGATGAGAAAGAGAATATCATTTACATCGGAAAAGCCATCAGCCTGAAAAAGCGGGTGGCCTCCTACTTTAACCGCGACACATCTCAAAGCGGTAAGGTGATGGTAATGGTAAAACGGATTTACGATATACGTCATATCATTGTGGATACGGAGATCGACGCACTACTGCTGGAAAATAATCTCATTAAGAAATACCAGCCGCGCTACAATGTAATGCTGAAGGATGACAAGACCTTCCCCTGGATTTGTATTAAAAATGAGCCTTTCCCGCGGATATTCTCCACGCGCAATGTAATTAAGGATGGAAGCCGCTATTTCGGGCCCTATGCATCGGGTAAAATGATGCATACTTTGCTCGACCTTATTCGTCAGCTTTTCCAGTACCGAACCTGCCGGCTTAATCTTACTGCTGAAAATATCAAGGCCGGGAAGTTCAAAGTATGTCTTGAATATCATCTGGGGAATTGTTTGGGGCCCTGCGAAGGCAAACAATCGGAAGAGGACTACCGGCAAACCCTTGATCAGATAACCGAAATTCTTAAGGGTAATCTGAATACCGTTATCCAGCAGCTTAAAAGTCTGATGAAACAATATGCAGAAGATTTTCAGTTTGAAAAGGCCCAGGTAGTAAAAGATAAGCTGGATCTGCTGGAAAAATACCAGTCGAAGTCCATGGTGGTAAATGCGGCTGTCAGCAATGTGGATGTTTTTTCGGTAATATCGGATGAAGACTCAGGTTATGTGAATTTCCTGAAGGTTGTAAATGGTGCTATAGTGCAATCTCATACTATGGAGATGAAGAAGCGGTTGGATGAAAACGATGCTAAGCTACTGGAAATGGCCATAACAGAAATTCGTCAGCGCTTCGAAACCGGGGCTATGGAAGTGATTATTCCCTTCAAACCCGAAACCCGTCTCCCGGACGTAAAATACACCATCCCACAGCGGGGCGATAAAAAGAAACTTCTGGAGCTTTCGGAGCGCAATACCAAATACTACCGGCTGGAAAAACTCCGTCAGAAAGAACTGGTTGATCCCCGCCGCCACACCCTGCGAATACTGGAACGAATGCAAAAAGACCTGGGTTTGCCCAGAATGCCTGAACACATTGAATGTTTCGACAACAGCAATACCCAGGGCAGCTATCCTGTGGCAGCTATGGTGGTTTTTCGGGATGCAAAACCTTCCAAAAAGGATTACCGTCATTACAACATCAAGACCGTTGAAGGACCTGATGACTTTGCATCCATGACCGAAGTGGTTTACCGGCGTTACAAGCGACTGATTGATGAAGAACAGCCCCTGCCACAGCTGGTAATTGTTGACGGAGGAAAGGGGCAGCTCAGTTCTGCAGTTGCTGCTTTAGAAAAGCTGGGGTTACGTGGCAAATTACCGGTAATAGGCATTGCCAAGCGGCTTGAGGAGATTTATTTCCCCGGCGACAGCATCCCCGTGTATATCGATAAGAAGTCGGAAACCCTGAAAATCGTTCAGCATATGCGTGATGAAGCACACCGCTTTGGCATTACGCACCACAGGAACCGACGGCAAAAGGGTAGTCTTAAATCGGAACTTATGGATATCAAAGGTGTCGGTGAAAAAACAGGAACACAACTGCTGCGAAAATTCAAATCGGTGCAGGGCATAAAAAATGCCACTCTTGATGAACTGGCTGCTGAGGTGGGTATGGCCAGGGCAAAGATCTTAAAGGAGTATTTCGGGAGTGAAACTTAGAGATGCAATCCCTGTTGGCTTCAAAGATTGGTGTAACCCATTCAGGTGAAGGGATGGCATCTCTGCTACTAATACTGCAAGTGATTTTAAAAAAAATTCGTAGGTTTGTGTTTCTCAAAAGACCTACTGTTTAAAAACAATTGATTATGCTGAAGATTAAAATATTTCCATTCAATCCCTTCCAGGTAAATACCTATGTGTTATACGATGAAACCAGGGAATGTGCCATCATCGATGCTTCCTGTTACGAAAATCATGAAAAAACCCAACTGAAGGCCTTTATAGATGAAAAGGGACTAAAGCCCGTTCTGCTTCTCAACACCCATTGTCATATTGACCATATTCTGGGAAATAATTTTGTTGCAGATACCTGGAACATCAAACCGGTAATGCACAAAGACAGTATCCCTTTCCTGGAAAATGCAGTAGAATATGGACTGACATTTGGATTTAATGTACAAAAACCGGTTATGCCCAATGAATTTATTACCGACGGTCAGATTGTACGTTTCGGGGGTCAGCAGTTAAAGGTGCTTGAAACGCCCGGACATGCTGCCGGCAGTGTTTGCTTCCATCATAAGGAAGAAAACTTTGTCATTGCAGGCGATGTACTGTTTCATAACAGCATTGGTCGTACCGATTTGCCTACCGGCGATTTCGATACCCTGATCCAATCTATTCAATCCAGGTTGATGGTATTACCTGATGAAACCAGGGTTTACTGCGGGCACGGTCCGGCAACTGCTATTGGGAAGGAGAGAAAGGATAATCCGTTTTTATGACCGGAAAAGGAAGAAAGTGATCGGTGATCTGTGACTGGTGAACTGTGATCGGTGAACTGTAAACTGTGTTATATAATCTGAAATCATAAATCTAAAATCCTGAATTTCTTACTTTCTCAATTTCTTATTAACTTAATAACTCATTAACTCATTAACTCAAACCCCATCCTATGAAAAAGATATTAGGTCATTTAAACCCCCGGGAATTGTGGCATTATTTTGAAGAGATCTGCCAAATACCCCGACCATCCAAGAAAGAAGGAAAAATCCTTAAGTATCTGACGGAGTTTGCTAAAGAAAAAGGTTTGGATTACCGTAGTGATCAGATTGGCAACCTGTTGATAAGTAAACCTGCCACAAAGGGAAATGAGAAAAAGAAAATTGTGGTTTTGCAAAGCCATGTGGATATGGTTTGCGAGAAGAATTCGGATGTGGAGCATGATTTTGACAAGGATCCCATTTTACCTCGCATTGATGGTGAATGGGTAAAGGGCACAGGAACCACACTGGGTGCTGATGATGGTATCGGTATGGCTCTTCAGCTGGCACTTCTTGCCGGCAATGATTTGGAACATGGCTCTCTGGAATGTCTTTTTACTGTTGATGAAGAAACCGGTTTGACGGGGGCTTTCGGGTTGGAAAAGGATTTCCTCAAAGGAAAAATATTACTGAACCTGGACTCGGAAGATGATGGGGAGCTTTTTATTGGCTGTGCCGGCGGCATTGATACCACTGCTGATTTTCAGTATGAGCGTGTAAATAATGAAACAGATCATGTGGCTTATAAAATTTCGGTAAGCGGACTCAAAGGTGGCCACTCTGGCGACGACATCAACAAGGGCAGGGGCAACGCCAATAAAATTCTTACCCGTATTTTGTGGAACGTTGAGCGTATGTTTGAGATGCGCCTGGCACAAATGGACGGAGGTAATCTGAAAAATGCCATTGCCCGCGAAGCATTTGCCATAGTTACGGTTCCCAAAAAATTTCAGAAAGACCTTGAAATAAAAGTAAAAGAATTTGCAAAAAATATTGGCTCGGAGCAGAAAACCAATGAACCCGACCTTAAAATATCGATCCATGAAACGGCCATGCCCGAATGCCTGATCGATTTTATAACCCAGAACAAAATGCTGAATGCATTGTATGCCTGTCCGCATGGCGTAATAGGCATGTCGCCCGATATCCCCAACCTGGTAGAAACTTCCACCAATCTGGCTTCGGTAAAAATGTCAACCAAAGATATCATTGTTGCTACAAGTCAGCGAAGCTCAGTGGATACACTGAAACGCGATATTGCCGATATGGTAAAAAGTGTTTTCCAGCTTGCAGGTGCAAGGGTGAAACATGGTGATGGATATCCCGGCTGGTCACCCAATATGAAATCGGAAGTTCTTTATATTACCCGCACAAGCTATAAGGAACTTTTTGGAGAAGACCCCAAAGTGCTTGCCATACATGCCGGGCTGGAGTGCGGACTTTTTGGTGAGAAATATCCCGGCATGGATATGATATCCTACGGTCCTACTATCAAGGGAGCACATTCACCCGATGAACGCCTGCATATCCCCACCGTAGAAAAATTCTGGAAACTTACCGTGGAAATACTGAAGAATATACCTGAAGAATAGTGTTTATTTGTGGAAGATTAATCTCAAATCTTTCCAGGTATTGTGAAAAAACGGCATAAGGCAGTACTCATTATTTTTAGTGTTGTAATTGGTTTTCCATTGATCATGTGGCTTTCGTGGGTCCTTACTACGCCAAAGCCTATCTCCATTTTTATTATGGATAAAACCAGTTATTCAACAAAAAGGGCTCAAAACAGAGCCCTTAACTGGGTGCTTACACATTACCGTTATGTGAAAACTGATGGGAGAAGATATGACCCTGTTCAGGATTATTTTGGTTTCTTTCCGCTTTCTAATGAACAATATAAAACAGATGACCTGCAAGGAATGACAGATTATCAGCTGGCCCGGCTGGCCGTTGATTATCATGCAGCGTATTTTACCGATAATTACGGGGTATATTCCGATTCGTGGCCCGAGGAAAAACCCGGCACTTTTCCTGTTACCAAAATTTATGGCGGACTGCATGAAGAAGATCTGCTGTTTCTGGATCATATGATTAAACGCGACAGGCTTGTTATTACCGAATTCAGCTTCATGGGCCCACCAACGCATAAAAGTCTCCAGCAAAAGGCCGAACAACTTATGGGTATGGAATGGCAGGGATGGACCGGAAAATTTTTCCACACCTTCGATACTGCCCAGGAAAAGAGTGTGCCCCCCTGGGTGCCTGTACTTTATAAAAACCAGAACGGTAATCCATGGCCCCGGGAACAACAGGGAGTTATTTTCGTTCATGAAGATGAAACCCTGGTAGTACTCGAATACCCCAAACACATCAAAACCCCGTATCCCCTGGTAATGACCGACCGGCAGCAACGCAGAAAGTTTGGGGTAAGCAACAGGATTCCCTATCCGGGGTGGTTTGATGTTACCATGGCCAGCTCCGATGATAAAACCGTACTTTCCTGGTTTGAATTAAACCTGACACCCGAAGGCCGGGTGTTGCTGCAAAGCCATGGTATACCTGCCCGTTTTCCTGCTGTGATTAAACAAAAAGACACCAACCGGTTGTATTATTTTGCCGGCGACTTCGGATACAGCCCACTGAAGCAACGCTTTGTGAAATTCAAAGGCTCACGCTTCGCTGAGCTTTTCCTTTCCGACCTTACCGACCCTACTGATAAAAGCGGCTTCTTCTATACCTATTACCTGCCCCTGATGAAGAATATCATCCGGGATTACCACGAAGAAATGCTTACCCGGTAAAGAGGTAATTGCAATATAGTTTAAAAGTAATATGATTTAGTTACTGGCGAGAAATTCTTCCTTGTCGGTAAATTTAGGGTGCGGACTTCGGTTTATGATATTCTGAATTTGCCTGTCGAGTCCGTTAATAGAAGCATTGGTGTTGTTAAGAATAACGATAAGCGTATTTTCCGGGAGGCGAACGTAGGCAGTTCTGAAACCCCTCCACCATCCGTTGTGGTAGGCTATGTCTTCATTTCCTTGTCTTTGCAGCCGGAATCCAAAGCCATAACTAATGGCATGTCCACTGCGTAACCTGCCCCTTTCGAAAGCCATTTGCAGCGTTTCATCAGAAATAAGGATGTTCATTTCAAGGGAATTGTTCCACTTCAGAAGGTCTTCGGTAGTGGAAAAAATACCTTTATCACCGGTTATACCGTCCACATGGTCAACGGGTATTACCCTGATGAATCTGCCGCTGCGGTCGTGGCCAGCTGCCAAGCCCCTGGTTTGTTCATGACTAATATTTATGGAAGGCTCAAAAGCGAAGGAGTTTTTCATGCCCAGGGGTTCAAAAATATTTTGTGAAAGAAAGCCGGCAAAGGTTTCGCCTGAAACTTTTTCAATGAGCATGGCCAGAAAAGCATAACCCGAATTGGAATAACTGAAACGGCGGCCCGGTGTAAAATTGAGTGGGAGGTTTCGGTTAACCATCATTTCGAGCATATCATCGAAATTGGGCAACCGGTCGTCTCTCCAAAAATGATCAAAAAGGTACATGTAGTTTTGCAATCCGGATGTGTGGTTGAGCAGATGCCTGATGGTAATATCTTCGTAAGGAAAGCCCATAATGTGCCAATGAACAGGATCGTCCAGACCAATCAACCCTTTTTCAAATAGCATTAAAGTAGCAATGGCTGTAAATTGCTTGCCCACCGATGCCAGTTGGAAAATGTTGTCGCTGTCGCGGAATTCGATTCTTGCCGGACGGTGCGCATATCCGAAACTCCTATTGTAAATGGCTTTGCCCTGGTGTGCAACCATAACGCTTCCGTTAAATCCGCGTCTTCTCAGTAAATGGTCTATTTCACGCTCCATAAATTCAGCATATTCAGGGCTGAACCTGACTACCGGCTCGTAGAGAAAGGCAAAATCGGGTTGTTGCTTCCAGTCAGTATCATATTTGTCATGTGCCTGGTGGAAGTTACCAATAAGGAGTAATACCGGCAGGAAGAAAATGTGTCGTATGGAAATAAAAAAACGGGATATATCGCGAAAAAATGCTGCCATGGCTTGTCAGAGTTTTAGAAGTGTTCAGCAATGCAACGCAAAAATAGAAAAATAGAGGGAGCCGTTTCAGTGATTTCCCGTAAGTACATATAGTTGATAATACCTGTTTTATGGCGGTTGTTTCCCCTCGGTTTCACGTCAGGTGTTAAAAACACTTATCGGTGGTCAAAAACATGTCTTTAAGCTAAGATTATTAAAACCTACTCGTGTTTTTTGAAAAGTACTATAGCGTTAAAACAAAATAAGTTTAACAATATTTAACATATAAAAAGTTTTTTCTTGTGTCAGTTTCGGTCGTGGGGATTTACCCTGGGTATTATCACCAGAGGTTATAAGAAACACCGAAAGTCCAGATGGAGTTATACTGTCCTCGGTTATACCAAACCTTTGATTGTCCTGAGTGCGGTCTGATGGGGGTTAGTGAGTTGGAAAAGCCAAAATGAAAATCCACACGTTCAGTAAGCGGGTATGAGAAGCCCAGCAGGATGTTAAGCTCAGCAGGGTGGAAGGGTTCAAGCTCCGATACCGGCTTATCGAGACCAAATTCCTGCTCCCTGTAACCCACCAGCACCGATCCCGAAAGACCTGCGTGCAGCACAAGTTTTTCAAGTACAGGTGATTGAGAGTATTGGGAAACATCGACAAGAACGAGCACAGGCACCTCCACGTATTGAAGATGGAAAGTATATTCAAGGAAATCATTTTTTTCAGTTGGAACCGAACGACTCCCTTTGGTAATGTACATGATTTCGAGTTTCATACTCACATTTTCTGCTACCGGGGTAAAAGTATAGGCCGATGCATACCAGCCCAGTTTATTGGGGCCACCCAGGTTGTCGCCCGATACTTCCGACGCCACCATACCTGCCCTTAATCCTCCTTCGAAACGCTGTGCAGCAAGATGACCGGTAATTAAGGAGCAGAAAATAAAAAAGAATATTTTAAGGGTAAAAATTTTCATAAGTCAGGAGTTTTGTGTCAAATCTAAGGAAATTATTTGAAATGGTTAAAGGAACTACAATGTCGCCATGTTTTAAGGTTCAGTCATCTGTTTTGTTAATAACTTTACCCAATTGCAACCCTATCGCCTAAAATAACGTAGAAACAGGCAGGAATTCATTTTTTTTCCATAATTTAGCATGATTATTAACATAAATAATTTGACTTCCTGTAGTTTTCATAAGAAGATTTGTCGATGATTGATAACTTACAAGACCTTATTTCCCGTACTTCAGGAGATGAATGGAAAACTTATCAGCAGATTCTTGATAATACTGCTATAATCATGCTGTTAAACAGTGTGGGTAAGGTTAGTTATGTTAACCGCAAGTACTGTGATATTTCGGGCTATGGGCGCGATGATGTTACAGGTCTGGATTTTCAGAGTATTTTTTCTGATGTTTCGGAGCAGCAAACCCTTCCGGAAATTTGGCAGCAACTGCAGCAGGGCAAATCGAGGAAAGGGGAAATCCTGGCCCGAAAGAGAGATGAAAGGTTTTTCTGGATGGATGCCGGAATTTATCCCATCAAAAAACACCCGGAGAGCCCATATCATTTCATTGTAATAGGAACCGATATCACTTCTTTCAAAAATGCCCTGCAGATTAAGGATCAATTCCTGGCCAATATGAGCCATGAATTTCGTACACCCCTTCATACCATTTACAGTCTGGGAAATCTTCTTGCCGAAACCTCCCTTTCACGTGAGCAGAATGATTATATGGAAAGCATTCTTAATGCCACAGGCATTCTTATGCGAATGGTGGAAGACCTTCTCGATCTTAATAAGATTGAAACAGGGCAGGCGCGCATTGAATCGAAAATATTTAACCCACAGTTACTTATTCAATCACTTGCGCGGATGTTTTCAGAAAAGACCCGCCAAAAGCAGATTAATTTCTCATTGGAATACGATGCATCATTGCCTGAACTTGTGCTGGGCGATCCGCACCGGTTAAAACAGATACTCATGCACTTGCTTGAAAATGCTGTGAAGTATACTACTCATGGCCTGATTCACCTGAGTTGCCGGCCAGCACGAAGAGAGAACGGCCATGCTGAGTTCCTGTTTTTGGTAGAAGATACAGGAATAGGAATACCCAGGGAAAGCCTTGAAATGATACAGGAGAAGTTTCAACAGTTACACACCGGAGATACAAGGCCGTTTGGTGGCCCGGGACTGGGTCTTTCTATCGTAAAACACCTGATTGAACTGCAAAAGGGTGAATTCAGGATAGAAAGTACCGAAGAAAAGGGAACAACAGTAAGTTTCAGCATACCTTATAAGGAGGCCAACGGACAGGATGAACAAATTCAGGATGCTAAAATAGAGGGGCCAGAAAAAAAGGAGGAAGAAAAACCGTTGATTAATACAAACTCCAACGGAGAGCCCTACAAGGTGCTAATAGCCGAAGATGCCGATATTAACCAGCTGGTCATCAGAAAGCACATGCAGAAACTGGGCTTTGATGCCGATTTTGCCGATAATGGTAAGATAGCTCTTGAAAAACTTCGCAACAAAAAATACGATATAGTACTTATGGATATGCAAATGCCGGTGATGGATGGTTACCAAACCATAAAAAGTATACGCAATGATTTTGCTGCACCGGTAAATCATATTCCCATCATTTCCATTACGGCAAGTGTAATGCGTGAAGCATCGGGTAAATGCATTGAGGCGGGTGCTGATGATTACATGCCCAAGCCTTATGATGTGGCTGAGCTGAAAACCAAAATGGAGAAATGGATCAAGAAAAACAAATACGAAACTAAATCAACTACACCTGTTATGCAAGAAGACCATAAATCTCAGAATGCAGAATCCCTCATAGATCTTGAATATCTCGAACAACTTAGTGAAGGTGATAATGACTTTACCATTAGCATGTTATCATATTTTATTGACCATACCCCGGGGGTGATTGCTGAGATGAAACAATATTACAAAGAGAAAGATTTCAAAGCCCTGCGCAATGTGGCTCATAAATTCAAGCCTCAGCTTACGTTTATGGGTGTGAAATCCATTTTTCAGGATGTGGAAAACATCGAGCAATATGCCAATACCGGCACCAACACCGAAGCCATCCCCCAACTTATACAACGCACCGAGGAAGTGTGCATGAAAGCTCTGGTTGAAATCAAGGCAGAGCTGGAAAAAATGCTGTAAAAATTCCGGGCACAAACTGATGTCGTACCCGGAAGTCCTTTAAGCTGAATTATAGCGTATCTTATTGCTCCAGTGCCGCCAGCAATTCCTGGTCGATGGTTTCGCCTGACGGGCGGCTGGGGTTATTGTCATGAATAATTCCATTGCGGTCAATGATAAAGAAGGAAGGAACTCCCCGCACATTGTAAGTCTGTGCAATTTCGTGGCTCATGCCGTGTATTCTTAGGTGTACACCCTGAATTTCGCGCTCTTCAACGGTGCGGCGCCATGCCTGCTCATCTTCATCTACAGAAACATAGAGGAATACAATATCATCTTCGCCATCAAAACGTTTTTTCAGCTCTTTGGCGTAGGGTACTTCGCGCATACAGGGTCCGCACCAGCTGGCCCAGAAATCCAGATAAACCACTTTATCTCGGAAATCGCTCAGCGATACTTCATCGCCGTTGATATCGGTAAGGGTAAATTCGGGAGCCTCATTGCCCGGCTTAACGCGCAGTGCATTTTGATATGCGGTGGTAAGAATCTCGTTAATATCTTCCCAGCGATTTTCAGCTACAAAAGATTCGTAAGCATCTTCTGCCTCATCAAAATCTCCGAAGTTAAGCAGGTGATTGATGGAACTTGCCTTGGCAAAAGCCTGCGCCTTGCCGCTGAGCTGGTTCTCTGCAATCCATAGATTAGCCTCGGCAAAGTCCAATCCTTCGGGGATCTTATCCTCATGATTCATTCTGAAATATTGAAGATATTCGCCGATAAAGCCTGCGGCCGACTGCACCTGGAGCTGTTCTTCGCTGAGATTTTTAGCAGTAACCAGGAAGTCATAATAACCTTCGGGCATCTGCGGAAGCTCATCCAGCTGATTGAAGTGTCTGTGATATAAAGGGAAGTTGAGTTTGCCACCATACAACTGATAAATTACATCAGTCTGGAAGTACTGACGGAAGGTCCTGGTAATGGGGTTTTCATCCATAAATGCTGCCATGTGTGCCGCAAATTCATTTTCCATGGTTTCGGTAAATGCCACAAATTCTTCAACCGAAGCAGTCTGGAATTTACTGAAAAACACCTGTCGTCCATAAACCGGATTCATCTCCTGCATATAAAGATTGTAGTAAGTGTTTTCGTTGGCCAGGGAACCCCGGAAAGCAAGGGTGTTATCAAAGTCTTCCATATCGGCAACAATGGTAAGATCTTTTCCCTTTTCGAGATACACACCCATACGCTTTTCGCCCAATGTCAGATTGGCCACAGCGGTAGCATGTGGTTTGATTTCGAAGGTGAATGTACCGTCTTCCGTTCTTGTGGCCGTAATGGTTTCACGGTTGTAAAGAATAAAGTCGGTCATATACATGAGCTCTGCCTCTTCGAAGGTGGCATTTTCTACTTCCACGGTAAGGAGCATAGTTTCTTTGTCAGTTGTGCTGCAGGCCAGGAATGTGGGAAGCAGCATGATGATGAGTAGTTTTTTCATAAGTTGGGTTATTGGTTATTGGGTTAATGAGTTATTAAGTTATTAAGTTATTGGGTTATTGGGTTATTGGGTTATTGGGTTATTCAGTTAATAAGAAAGTGAGAAATTAAGAAATTCAGGATTTTAGATTTATGATTTCAGATTATATAACACAGTTTACAGTTCACCGATCACAGTTCACCAGTCACAGTTCACCAATCACTTTCTTCCTTTTCCGATCTTCATTCTCCCGTAATTCTTTCACTTTCCACCACCGGATTTTGGGTGAACCGGTCGACCGGTTCTTTAACCAGACTCC
>SKVR01000061.1 GCA_007129355.1 Bacteroidales bacterium
AAACAGATTATTAAAATGATACAGTTGGCTTTCTTTTTTGGATATTATTTTTTTTATTTCTACCCGCTGGGGAAGAGACCGAAACTATAGTATCTTTTAAAAAGAAAAGATGTAAAAATAGAAGGTCTCTGCATGCAGGGGCCTTTTTTTTTATGCTTAAATCTTAACACAATTGAACGAAAATGCAAAATCCAGCTCATAATACAGATTCACCTATAAAAGAATACTTCTTTGTTGGAGCGCAGCGGCAAAAGGATGAACTCATCCGTCAGGGCCGGCGCATAGCCGACCTTTCTATCGGAAATCCCGATATGCCACCCCCTCCCGAAGTGCTTGATGTTTTAAAACATTCTTTATCGCAATCCGCAAATCATGGATACCAGTCCAATGCCGGCAGTATTGTATTAAGAAATGCTATTGCATCCTGGTACAACCGGTTTTTTGAAGCGGAAGTGAATCCGGATGGAGAAATTGTTCCATTGCAAGGCTCAAGGCAGGGCATTTTACAGTTGTCGCAGGCTTTGCTGAAACCCGATGATAAGGTGCTTGTGCCCGATCCGGGTTATCCTTCTTACTCATTTGCTGCAAGGATGATTGGGGCCACACCGGTGCCTTACAGTCTGAATGCGAAAAACGACTTTATTCCTGAATTGGAAGTATTACAGAATTCAAATCTTTCAAAAGTAAAGATCATGTGGGTTAATTACCCCCACATGCCCACAGGTGCAAAGGCTTTGAATGACACCTTCGAGCAGTTGGTGTCGTTTGCCAGCAGCAACAATATCATCATTGTAAATGACAATGCATATGCATTTGTTCGTAACAATTCCCCCGAAAGTATTTTGTCGGTGGCAGGTGCAAAGGATGTGGCGCTTGAACTGAACTCACTGAGTAAGAATTATAACATGGCCGGCTGGCGTCTGGGTTTCCTGGCGGGCAGTGCTGCTGTGATTTCCCATTTATCGCAATTGAAGTCGCATCTCGATTCAGGTATCGCCCTGCCATTGCAACATGCTGCTGCCGCTGCACTTGATCTGGGCTACAAGTGGTTTGCTCCGTTGAATAATGCTTACAACGCAAGGGCGAAATCTGCTCAAAGGCTGGCACATGCCATGGGTTGCTTGTCTGCCGGTGGAGACGCAGGAATGTTCCTTTGGGTAAAAATGCCTGATATGGGCATGACTTCCTCTGAGTTTGCACATTTGCTTCTTCACGAAGCAGGTGTATTGTTGGCTCCGGGTTCTCTTTTCGGCAGTAATGGTGAAGGACATCTGCGTATTTCACTTTGTGCCCCCGAAGAGCAATTCGACATCGCCTTAGATAATATCAGAAAATCATCAGTTTTTAACCATAAATACAACTAAAATGCACGTAACTATTATAGGAACCGGATTGATGGGCTGTTCGCTTGGCCTTGCCCTGAAAAAATCAGGACATTATATCACGGGGGTTGACCAAAACGAGACCCATTTGCAGGAAGCCCTGAAACGGGGTGCACTGGATAAAACGGGAAGGCTGGAAGATGCCATCCGTGAAGCGGATCTGGTAGCGCTTTGTATCCCCGTAAACGCCATAATTTCTGTTTTACCAAAAGTACTTGATAACGTACCCCTTCACGCTGCAGTTATGGATATGGGAAGCACCAAGCTCGACATCTGTAATCTGGCCGACAAACATCCGCGCAGAGAGAGTTTTGTAGCGGTTCATCCTATGGCCGGCGTGGAGCATTCGGGGCCTATGGCCGCACATATTGACATGTTTTTGCATGCACGTGTACTGATATGCAACCCGCAGAATTCTTCTTCCGATGCACTGAATAAGGTGCTGGGCATACTTCAGGAAATGAAAATGAAAGCTATTTTCATGGATGCACATGACCACGACCGCCAACTGGCGCTGGTTTCGCATCTTCCGCAATTTATGGCCTATGCATTGTCTTCCATGGAAGAGCTTGACCGGGATACCCATAGAAACTGGACAGAATTGGGTGGGGGCGGACTACAGTCATCCATCCGCCTGGGCAAAAGTGATGCAAATATGTGGATGCCCGTTTTTCATCAGAACAAAGAAAATCTCCTGCAATTCCTTAATAGCTATATGCATCAATTGCTGGAAATGAAAAGAATGATTGAAAATAATCAAGATGATGATCTTAATAAACTCATTAAAAAAGCCAATGCCAACTATGAAAAACTCAATTATCGTAATAACAAACCCCGTCCAATGGTTCCAAACCAGGGCGCCCCAAAAGTATTTTACTCATAAATCACTAAACAATAATCACTTAACCTTAATCTCAACCTTAACCTTAATCTCAACCTTAACCTAATATGAAAATCTCCGAAACTCAAATCCGAAAATCTTCTGCCGGAGTAAACGGCACCCAAAATCCCATCATAATTGCCGGCCCGTGCAGTGCCGAAACTCCTGAACAATTAATGGAAACTGCACAAAGCCTTGCCCGTGACAGCCGCGTTGAATATTTCAGGGCAGGCATATGGAAGCCCCGTACTTCTCCCGATTCCTTCGAAGGAGTTGGAGTTCCCGGACTGGGATGGCTTCAGGATGTTAGAAAAGAAACAGGACTTAAGATAACCACCGAAGTAGGCTCTGAAAAACATGTGGAAGAAGCCCTGAAAGCCGGTATTGATATGCTGTGGATTGGTGCCCGCACAGTAAGCAACCCATTTATCATACAGGAAATTGCTGAAGCATTGCGCGGGGTGGATATTCCTGTGCTGGTAAAAAATCCGTTAAGTCCAGATATTGACCTTTGGGAAGGCGCCATAAAACGGCTTGTGAAGTCGGGTCTTAAGGATGTAGGTGCCATTCACCGTGGTTTCTTCTGGTGGGGAAAATCACATTTGCGTAACCAACCCTTCTGGCACATTCCCATAGAACTCAGAGAGCGAATGCCTGGTCTGCGCATCATTTGCGACCCCAGTCATATTGCCGGCAAACGCAGTTTTATCCCTTTGCTGGCTCAACGGGCACTGGAGAATGACTTTGCCGGACTAATGGTGGAAGTGCATCCAAGTCCTGATAACGCATGGAGCGATGCTGCACAGCAACTTACACCCGACTCTTTCTGTGATATGCTTGACGATTTACTGGGAACAGAAAAAGAGAATACATCGCAGGAGCTCCTGGATGAATTGCGTTCGGAAATCGATGTGATGGATGAAATGCTTTTGTGGGCGTTGGCAGCGCGCATGGAATTGTCGTCCAAAATTGCAAAGGTTAAAAGAGAAAAGCAAATGGAACCTTTGCAGTCGCAAAGATGGGACCAGGTGATGCTAAGGGTGAAGGACATGGCCATGAAATCGGGCCTGAAACCGCGATTCGTGGAGAAACTTTATACATCCATCCACCAGGAATCATTGAAACTCCAGAAAACTTTGATAAGCGATGGCAGTAATAATATAAAAAAAGAACATAACTTTGTGGGAGAGAGACAATGAAGTTTGCATGGATAATATAACGATTCAGGGTAAAAGCGGAATTTCCCGGATTATGGTAGGAGAATCCCTGCCTGCTCTTTCACGCCATATTCCGGCAACAGGTGTTTTTATCATTACAGATAAAAATGTTGCCGCACACTACCATTCAGAATTTCCTGATTTTCCTGTTTATGTTGCTGAGCCCGGAGAAGAATCCAAGGATTTTGCTGTGATGACAAAGATATGGCACTGGCTTTTGGACCAGGGTGCCGACCGCAGCAGTTTTATTGTAGGCATCGGTGGGGGAGTGGTTTGCGACCTTGCCGGTTTCGTTGCTTCTACATTTATGCGTGGCATTCCCTTTGGTTTTGTGGCAACTTCCCTGCTTGCACAGGTCGATGCCAGTGTGGGCGGAAAGAATGGGGTAAACCTGGGCGGCTATAAAAACATCATTGGAACATTTACTCAGCCCGAATTTGTCATTTGTGACACATCCATGCTCAAAACGTTGCCCGATGGTGAGTTTCGGAACGGAATGGCAGAAGTAATCAAACATGCACTTATCAGGGATGCAGATAAGTTTGATTTTCTGAAAAATCACCGCAATGAAATACTAAACCGTGAGCGTGAAGCCATAAATCATATTGTAAACCGATCCGTCAATATCAAAGCAGGCATAGTGCAAGCCGATGAACTGGAAAGGGGCGAACGCCGTTTACTCAATTTTGGTCACACCTGGGGCCACGCAGTGGAAAAAGAAAATAAAATTCCACATGGTCAGGCAGTCAGCATTGGAATGGCCTTTGCCGCAAGCTTGTCAGTGCACCTGGGAAATCTGAAAGAAACAGAACTCAATGACATCCATTTGCTTCTTCAGGAATATAAGCTTCCGCTGAATATGGAACTGGACAAAAACCGCGTTTTTGATACCCTGCTGAGAGACAAGAAAAAGGAAAAGGACAAGATGAATTTTGTATTGCTTAAAACCATCGGAAAGGCTTTTGTGAAAGAGATGGATACAGATGTAATTAAAGAATTTGCTTTAACCTTCTGATTTAAAAAGTAAACGGAATTTATTCATTCAATGCAATAATCATTTAAAATCATAATCATCCGCGTCATCCGCGTTCCAATCAAAAAAAGATATGACAGTAGAAATTACCCCATCAGCAGTTCATGGACAGGTTCAGGCACCGGCTTCCAAAAGTGTTGCACAAAGGGCTATTGCCATTGCTTCAATTGCCAGCGGCACATCTGAGATTTTTCATGTGGGAAAATCTGATGATGTGCAATCAGCCATAAAGGTTTGCAGGGCATTGGGTGCAGAAGTTGAAGAAAAGGGAGAAAAACTTATCATAAAAGGGGGTATTCAAACTCCTTCTCTGCCATTAAATTGCGGCGAATCGGGTTTGGGTATTCGCATGTTTTCTGCCATTGCAGCCATCCTGAATGAACCGGTTACCCTTACGGGAGAAGGTTCGTTGACAGAACGTCCCATGAAAATGATAGAAGAGTCGCTGCAGGCTGCAGGTGTGCAATGCGAAACGCAAAACGGACTTGTTCCTGTGGTTGTCAAAGGCCCGTTAAAAGGCGGCAATGTAGAGATTGACGGTTCTGTAAGTTCACAGGTGCTGACGGGTTTACTCATAGCTGCTCCGTATGCTCTTTCTCCGGTGACTTTCCGCGTAAGCGAACTGAAAAGCCGGCCCTATGTGGATATAACTACCCGCATGATGCAGGATTTCGGGGTGGTGGCAGAAAACAAAGATTATGAAGAATTTGTTGTTCCTGCGCCGCAGAAATATATATCAAAGTCTTACAATGTTGAAGGAGACTGGAGTGGTGCTGCATTTTTACTGGTGGCGGGAGCTATAGCAGGTGAAGTTACGGTTACAAACCTTGATTTTCAATCTGCACAGGCCGATAAAGAAATCCTTACAGCTTTGAAAAACTCCGGTGCAGAGTTGCTGGTTGAACAGGACCGTGTAAGCGTAAAAAAAGCTCAATTGAAAGCTTTTCGTTTTGATGCTACCCACTGTCCGGATTTGTTTCCGCCCCTGGTAGTATTGGCAGCAGCGTGTGATGGAATTAGCCAGATTCGGGGCATTTCGCGACTGCGGGTTAAGGAAAGCGACCGCGCCACGGCATTGCAGCAGGAGTTTGGAAAGCTGGGTCTCTACGTTAGTCTTGAAGGTGACAATATGCTCATCAAAGGCAATTCGCTTAACGGTGGTAAGGTATTTTCGCATAACGACCACCGCATTGCCATGGCCTGTGCAATAGCCGGACTTACCGCCAGCGAACCCGTTATTATCGAAAAAGCTGAGGCTGTTAATAAATCTTACCCGGGTTTTTTTGAAGATTTAAGGAGTATAACTGTAAGAAGTTATTAATGAGAAAATAAGGAATTAAGAAAGTAAGTAAAACTAATTCGACCCCGGCCGGGGGCAAACCCGTTTCACTTAACTAAACTCTGCGTCCACAGTGTCTCTATGTCTTAGCAGTAAAGAATCAAAAATCAAAAATCAAAAATCTCTATCCATGAATTCATTTGGAACCCTTTTTCGCATCAGTATATTCGGAGAATCACACGGAGCAGCCATCGGAATAACCATCGACGGTTGTCCACCGGGCCTTCCCCTATCAGAAGAAGATTTTACCCATGACCTTGAGCGTCGCAAGCCGGGCGCAAAGGGCACCACTCCCCGCAAGGAAGATGACAGCCCGGAAATCGTTTCAGGATTATTTCGCGGACATACCACCGGCGCTCCCATGACCATTCTCTTCCGGAATAAAAATGTACGTTCTGCAGATTACGACAACCTGGTGAAAACTCCCCGTCCCGGGCATTCGGATTTTGTAGCATGGAAACGTTTCGGTGGCTTCAATGACCACCGCGGTGGCGGGCATTTCTCCGGTAGGCTCACCTTGGCTCTTGTGGCAGCAGGCGTTGTAGCAAAAAAACTTATTGAGCCTGTGGAAATCAATGCCAGACTTATTGCCGCCGGGGGCAATCCGGATATAGAAAAAGCAGTGGAAGAAGCCTTGGCAGTAGGTGATTCGGTGGGTGGACTGGTAGAGTGCAAGTCGCAAAATATTCCCCTGGGCTGGGGCGAACCATTTTTTAATTCAGTTGAATCGGTTATCAGCCATCTGGCGTTTGCTGTGCCTGCCATCAAAGGAATAGAGTTTGGTTCCGGATTTACAGCTGCTACTATGAAAGGAAGCGAGCATAACGACCCCATTCTGGACGAAACCGGCAAAACTGCCACCAACAATGCCGGTGGAATTACCGGCGGACTTACCAATGGAAACGAGTTAATTTTCCGTGTGGCTGTAAAACCCACATCCAGTATCGGCATACAGCAAAAAACCTGGAGTATTGAAACTCAAAAAGTGGAAAACCTGGAAGTAAAAGGCCGCCACGATGCCTGTATCGCTCTTCGTGTACCTGTTGTTATTGAAGCTATTACCTCCATTGCCCTCGCCGATATGAAGCTTAATTTTAAAAAGTCCGACCCCATTAATAAAGCTTAAAATTATATATCTGCATAACAAAATATGTTTTGTAATTTTCTTTTGAACTTAAAACAAAAGCAGTAATTTTGCACAAAATTTATAAGAAAAACACATTTTATTAAACAGTTATGAGCGAGAATATTGAAAAAATCAAGTGTTTGATCATTGGTTCGGGTCCTGCCGGTTACACAGCAGCTATTTATGCTGCCAGGGCCGATCTGCATCCGGTAATTTACCAGGGTTTGCAGCCCGGTGGTCAGCTTACAATTACCACTGACGTAGAGAACTATCCGGGTTATCCTGATGGGGTAAAGGGTCCGGAAATGATGGTAGAATTTCAGAAGCAGGCCGAAAGATTCGGTACAGATGTGCGCTGGGGTTTGGCAACGGCGGTTGATTTGAGTAAGAGACCCTTCAAAGTAACCATTGATGAAAAGAATGAAGTTTTGGCAGAAACCCTTATCATTGCCACCGGAGCTACGGCCAAATGGCTAGGTATGGAATCTGAAAAGAAATTCAACGGGTTTGGTGTTTCGGCTTGTGCCACCTGCGACGGATTTTTTTATAAAGGACAAACGGTTGCCGTAGTGGGTGGTGGTGACACTGCCTGCGAAGAAGCTTCATACCTTTCCAAACTTTGCAAAAAAGTATACCTTATTCACCGCCGCGATGAACTGCGTGCTTCAAAAGCCATGCAGCACAGGGTAATGAAAGCCGAAAATATTGAAATCGTCTGGAATCATGTTCCCAAAGAGATCGTGGGCGATAAAACGGTAAACGGTGTAATTCTTGAGAATACTCAAACCGGCGAAGAAAAGCGCCTTGATATAGAAGGATTTTTTGTGGCAATAGGTCACAAACCCAATTCCGATATTTTCAAAGGACAACTGAAGATGGATGAAAACAGCTACCTGATCACCAGGCCTGATTCTACTGCTACTGAAGTACCCGGCGTTTTTGCCTGTGGTGATGTACAGGATCATGTGTACCGTCAGGCAGTTACCGCAGCCGGTACAGGCTGTATGGCCGCCATAGAAGCTGAAAGGTTTTTATCAGACCAGGAGTAATTTTATGACACTCAACTTAGAAGGGCTGTTTCAGAAATAGAATGCAGCCCTTTTTTTATTTGATTTTTCTTCTGATTTGGTTAATCAGGACAATCAAGCTTTAAATCATTTTTTCTAGATCCCTAATAATAAATGCTGTAAAACTTGAAAAAAAACAACCCGATTTGAAAAAAAAATCTGATATTTGAAATGTATGCCCAAAAATGAGTCTTTGCTGAATAAATCTTGAATATTCTCGACAAGAAGAATTTTGAATCTTAAGCCTTTTTTAAGGAAAACTACAGTTAAAAATAGAAATACTACCAACTGAATGAATCTATTTTCATTACTTTCTTTCATTTCTTTCATTCTGTTTCTCCAGGCAGGTGTTTATGTGCTGTTTAAGAACAGCCGACCTTTGCTTAACCGGGTATTTGTGTTATTATCTTTCCTTTTTGCATTGTATGCACTGAGTTATAATTTATTTTTCAATGCAGAAACTCTGGAAGAAGTCTATCTTTATGACAGAATTGCATCTCCTGGTTGGGTATTCTTTCCCATTATATCAGTGTGGTTTTCTATTCTAATTACTAACAATAAATCTTACGTTGTTCGCTTAATTTGCTATCTCTTTCTTTTGCCGATAGCCTTGTTTTCTTTTTATATAGCCCTTACCGATCTGGAGTCTGTAAAACTATTTTACTATCAGAATGAAAACTGGTTTTATACTCCCTATGATCACACTTTGGCCTATATGCTTTTTATAGCATATCTCACTGTTAGTGTTCTGGTTATGTATTTTGTACTTATAGGATGGTATTACTCTGCAGATAGCAATAGACAAAAGATGCAAGCCAAAATTATGCTGGCGGCATTATCCGTTTTCTTTGTGATTTCATTTTTAACCAACCTGGTCCTTCCGGTTATTCAGTTGGATATTTTACCAGCCCTTGCACCTATAAATGCTATAGTTCTTCTAGGTGGTATGTTTCTTACTCTTACCCTTCAGCCGAAGGTTTATATAGCCAAGGAACTGATTTATAACCTGATTAACCTGCATGTTAAAGAGTTTGTTTTCATGTTGAATAAGGATCTCGAGATTTTTTCGGCTAATCAGTATTCTCTTAATCAGTTGAAATATAATCCTTACAGTCTGCAGAAAAAAGATCCTAATTTGATTTTTTCCGATTATAATAAAATCATTCAGACGATTCAAAGAATGAATAAAAGAGATGATTTTCCACAAATAAGAATGGATCTATTAAGCATTGAGCGCAAATCAATACCTGTTTTATTATCGATTATTAAGGTTAGAAATTCTTTCAGGAGGGTTGAAGGTTATGCGCTTGTTTGTACGAATTACAGGCAAAAACTTAAACTGAAAGAAGAAATTGCGGAGCGTGTTCGCACTGAAAAGAACTTGTATCAGATAAGAAAGGAACTTGAGTTTTTGGTAAAAAAGCGCACTCACGAATTACAGGAAGCCAACCAAAGGCTGCAACAGGAAGTAATTGAAAGAAAACGGGCTGAACAGCAAATAAAGGCGGATCTGGAGCAAAAAATTGAACTTGTGCAGGAGGTACATCACAGGGTCAAAAATAATATCCAGATGATTATTTCATTAATTAATATGCTTTGTAGCCATCCTGTCATTGACAGTCAAACATCTGATCATTTGAGAGACATAGCTGAGAAGGTAAGGTATATCTCAAGGTTACATGAAGATTTTTACGCATCACCCAATCTTTCCAGAATTGCTTTTTCTCCCTATTTGAAAAAAATCATTGGCGAGCTCTACAGTAATTATGGAAACAGTTCGGAAATAGTTTTTAAATTGAATATTGCTGATGAATTTCTTGAAATTAATCAAGCCATTCCGCTTGGAATAATTTTCAACGAACTTCTTATCAACGCAATGAAGTATGCTTTTATGGATGAAACCGGGCCTGATGAAAAATCAGTAATCCGTGTGGAGTTTTTTAAGAAAAGTGGAAAAGTTACCCTGATTGTAAAAGATAACGGAGTTGGATTGCCACTGGGATTCAACCTTGTACACTCAGGTAATGTTGGTCTGAAGCTGGTACGTATTCTTGCCAAAGATCATTTAAGAGGTGAAATTGAAAGCTCTGTTAATCATGGTACACGTTTTAAAGTAACTTTTGATGAGAATTTGATTACCTGATGATATTTTTTAATTGATATGAATATATTATCGCTGCTATCGGTTTTTGTTTTCCTGTTGTATTTACAGCTGGGCATCTATGTGCTACATAAAAACCGCACATCACGGATCAATCAAATCTTTTTTGGCTTAACTCTGTGTTTTGCCATATGGGCGTTTTCGTATATTTTCGTTTACTCGGCAGAAACAGCTGATGAGGCCGCTTACTGGGATACCATTGCATCGCTGGGTTATGCCCTATTTCCCGCCCCGATGGTTTTGTTCTATCTGAAGATCTGTAATTGCTGGCGCGACTTTTTAACCAATAAAATTATTTTTGGAACATTGATTTCAATTGGTTTGTTGCTGGTATTTGGCAACTTTGCCGATATTTGGAAAGCTGAAGAAATTGTTAGAGGGCCTTACGCATGGCACTTTAAACACAGCGGGGGTAATTTTTTCTATTTCCTGTTTTATTTCTACCTGGCAGTTGCGGCATTCCTGTCCTTTTATGTTCTCATACGATGGAGAATGAAAATTACCGAGCCTTATGATAAGAAACAGTTTAATTTACTTTTTTACCCACTTTTGTTATTTCTGATTCTGGGTATTAATTTTGACATTGTAATGCCTAACTTCAATACAGGTAGTTTGCCCAACCTTGGCCATTTCTCTTCCCTGCCATGGATTGCCGGAGTTGCATTTACCATCACACGATTTCACCTGCTCGGAAATCAGAGTCATCTGATGTCGGAACAGATCATAAGAGAGATCAGGGAAATTGTTATTTTTACCGATACAGATTACAAGATAATCAGGTCAAATAAGTTTACCATTAACTTACTGGGTAATACAAATTATGAGCTTACAGGGAAAAACCTGTTTGAATTCACAAATAACCCGGCAATTCTGAAAGGATACCTTCTAAAATGCAAAGAGAAAAAGCAAATTGGACCCATTGGTATTACTCTCATGAATACAGCCAATGATTCTATTGAATCCAGTTTGAATTTTTTGGCAATAAAGGATCCGTTCAATGATTTGAAGGGCTTTATTATTTACGGGCATGATAACCGTGAAGCACTCAACCTGCAAAAAGAGATCTTTATAAGGCAGCACGCTGAAAAAAACCTGCGAACCATTAGTGAAGTTCTGGAAACCCGCGTGAAGGAAAGAACCGAAGAACTAGCTAAATCCTACAAGGAATTGCAGGTTAAAATGACTGAGCGTATGCGGGTTGAAGAACAAATTAAGTCTGATATTGCTGAAAAGGAAGTTTTGATCAATGAAATACATAACAGGGTTAAGAACAATATGAATATTATCATTTCACTGATCAAGGCCCAGGATAAAAAAAATACCAGTGCGGCAGCATCGCAAAAGTTCAAAGAGCTGGCGCAGAGAGTTAATAGTCTTCTGCTGGTGCATCAGAATCTATATTTATCAATCAATTATTCAGATGTTGATTTTGGTACTTTTCTTAAAACCATTGCCAATGATTTGATGATCTTTCATAAGCGGCAGGGAAAGGTTGAATTAAGATTGGATGTATCGGATGTTTTCCTGGATGTAGATTATGCCATTCCCATGGGTATTATCGTTAATGAGTTAATCAGTAATTCATTGATGCATGGCTTCTCAAATTATTATCTGAAAAAACACAACGACAAACAGCATATCCTTCATATTGGTTATTCTTACGATAAAGGGTATTATGAAATTGATATAAGCGACAACGGAAAAGGACTTTCGAAAGATTTTGATATTTCATCACTCATGACAAATGGGCTTCCACTGGTTGAAATTCTTGTTAATGATCAAATAAACGGGAAAATTGATGTTTTTTCATCAAAAGAAGGTTCTATGTTTAAAATTACTTTCCTTGCAACAAAATAAAGTAATTTTAATAGCTGAAACATCTAAATAAATTTTGATATGAAAAGAGAAATCTCAGTTGATTGGATTGATGGTCTCGCCTTTGACACAGTTCTCGATGGTCACAAAATAACTATTGACGGCCCTGAAGAAAGCGGTGGTAAAAACAAAGGGGCAAGACCCAAACCCTTTATGTTATTGGCATTGGCAGGTTGTACCGGTATGGATGTTGTATCCATTCTAAAAAAAATGAAGGTAGATATAAAAGGGTTGAACATCAAAGTTGAAGGGGATATGGAAGAGGAGATTCCCAAAACATTCCTTTCCATGCACGTTATTTATACTTTTAAGGGTGATGATCTGCCCGTGGATAAACTCGAAAAAGCTGTGGAGCTTTCCAAAGAAAAGTACTGTGGAGTAAGTGCAATGCTGAAAAAGGTAATTCCGATTACCTATGAAATTATAACTGAATCAGCCTGACATTTTCCGGAAGCCATTATTCTGAAAGAGTTTCATCCCGGACTGTTGACCTGTTTTATCAGGTTTAATCCAATGGCACAACTCAAGCATTTTTTCGGAGTGCAGTAATATTTCTTCAATTCTATGAGTGCCTGACTCTCACCTGCATTTGCCGGTTTTATCCCAAGGCCTTCCCAGTTTTTTATAATATGGTTTTCTTCGGGGGGCAAGGTGGTTAAAAGTTGTATTGCCCTGTCTTTTATTTCGGGTTTAATGTTTTCTGTTCCGTAAACAAACATAAGGGGTGCAATGGTATTAACGATGATATTAAAAACTGCAGATTCACCCAGTTTCTTTATTCTGCTCGATGATGATTTGTCGAACTGATAATGGTTCTTCCAGTAAGGTGATGATTTGATATCAAGCATATGCTTGATATCATTAACAGAATTGCTTTGAATCAGTTTGCTGAACAACCCCGATGATTGATGAATAAGTTTTGCAAACTGAGCAATTCTTATGGTAGGAAAGTTGGATGGACGCAACTTGCCAAATTTCCACAAAGATTTATCCATGGGTTCAAGTTTGTACTTATGCCGGAGAAACTCGTATTCTTTTTTTAAAACACTTGGGTATGCATCTTTAAATTCCGCCTGAAGCATTCCGGCCTGGCCGAAAAGCAGAGCTTCCACCTGTGTAAGATCATCTTTATGGCGTGCAAGTATTAGATAAGGGGTTTTTTGTGACAGGAGAGCAAAGGGATCAGCGTTAATTTTAAAACCAAAGTTCCGGGCCAGGAAATAGTAAAAAGTCTGTTCCCAATTATTTTCAAAATATTCATAAAATTTCCGTATCTCCGATGATTTGTTTTCAAGTCTTTCTACAAGGAGCCTGCTCAGCCAGTTCATAACGATAAGACTATCAGCACTGTCGAGAAAGCCCGCACAGGGAATCCACGTTTTTGAACCCACAATTCTTTCATATGTGCTGAGAAGTGCACTGTCAAAAAATTTCCTGACTTCAAAAACCGGAACCAGTTTACCTCGCTTATCGGTTATTTCTTTATCATGGTGCATTACCACGTGCAAAATAATATTGGAGTATGCATCATCATGCTGATGTTTATGTTTGTACCAGTCGCTGCTGTTTACATGTATTTCAACATTGCCGGCCCATAGTGTGCCATCAATTTTTATCCTGGCAGCCGAAAAATCAGGGCCTGAGTTGATATTACTGCTGCCCGGATAGATAATATGCAAACTATGTCCATCAGTTGTTAAAAGCTCCGGTGCATTAAAGAGACGGTATTGCCAGAGAAAGTGAATAAATTCCTCTTTCATAATAATATAAATTTTGTTTTTTCAGGAAACTTTTATCTTTCAAAGGTTGTTATTTAAGTAAAGGGTATAGTTTTCAAAGAACTAATAAAAAAATGCATAAACACAAGTGAATGATTCATGACATAAAAACATTGGTTACAACAATACTTACCTAAATATAGAAATTTATTATTAATTATAAAAATACTTCGGCAAATAGTTGTGGTATGAGGCTCTCAAAATTCAAAAATTATTATTACTTTAACCGAAAAATATTACTTTTGTAATAGGAACAAGACTAATATCTGAACATAATGGAAATCTTGCCCCTGGTTGTAGAAGGAATAGAAAACAAGATTAAAAAGCTAATCTTTCGCAATCAGCAGTTGCAAAAAGAGAATCAGGATTTAAAAAACGAGCGTTCTCTGCAGGAAGAAAAAATCCGGCAACTAACTGCAAAAGTCCATGAGCTTGATGATCAGATGAATAAGTTGAAAGTTTCTAAAGTTTTGACGGGAAAAGATAATTTGCAGGCCCGTCATCAAATAAACGAACTACTGCGGGAAATAGAAAAGTGTTATACACTATTAAACAGATAGCCGCAATTGATTATTGATGAAAGGACAACATATATCGGTTATAATTGCTGACAGGCCATACAGGCTAAAAGTTAGTAATGAAACAGAAGAAATAGAATTCAGAAGGGCAGGAGAGTTTATAAATGAAAAGATTAAAGAATATGCAAACCATTTCGCCTTCAGAGACAAGCAGGATTTGCTTGCCATGGTTGTATTGCAGTTTGCTGTAGATGTTGTAAGATCTGAAGAATCATCAAAGTACCAGCAGGAATTGGGAGAAAAGCTCTCAGATTTGGAAACAATGCTGGATGACTATCTGAAAAAGTAAAAATCGTTCTTTGAAAAAAATATTGCTATACCCGCATTAATTCAATACACGTTTTTGAAACTCAACATTAAAAACATTTGGGGAATAGCTCGGTTAATTAAGAACAGGCCTCATTTATCATGATTCGTCATGGTAAAATCGCTTCGGCGATCATTGGACGTTCGATGTTTTCCGGCCTCCTCATCCATGTATAATTGGGGTTTCATATAAACCTCCTGAATTAATTGCGGGTTTTTTTTAAACAATTCATTAATAATTATAATCAGACACCATATGAATATAATCACTATTGTTGTTATTGCCCTGGTTTCTGTTAGTACCGGTATCGTGGCTTCTGCGACTTTTTTACGCAGAGCTCTGGAGAAGAAAAGCCAGCAGATACTTAAAGATGCTAAAACAGAAGCTGAGGTCATAAAAAAGGAAAAAATGCTTCAGGCTAAGGAGAAATTCCTTCAGCTAAAATCGGAGCATGAGAAATATGTTTCGGAAAAGAACGGCCAGATTGCTGCAGATGAAAATCGCCTGAAGCAAAAGGAATCAACTGTTTCACAGAAGATGGAAGAGTTAGGGCGCAAACAAAATGAAGTGGCCCTTATCAGAGAAAACCTCAACCAGCAGCTCGAAATTGTAAATAAAAAGCAGGTTGATCTTGACAAAATATATAAAAATCAACTGGAAAAACTGGAATCTATTAGTGGAATGTCAGCAGATGAAGCCAAATCACAGCTGATTGAAACTCTTAAAGAAGAAGCACAATCCGATGCCCAGACTTACATCAAGGACATTATGGAGGAAGCCCGTATCAGTGCCAACAAAGAAGCACGTAAAATTGTGGTTCAGTCTATTCAACGCACTGCCACAGAAGTTGCCATTGAAAACTCCGTGTCAGTATTCCCAATTGAAAATGATGAAATCAAGGGCCGGGTTATTGGCCGCGAAGGCCGTAATATTCGGGCACTCGAAGCTGCAACCGGTGTAGAAATCATCGTTGATGATACTCCGGAAGCTATCATCCTGAGTGGTTTTGACCCCGTAAGACGTGAAATCGCACGTCTATCGCTGCATAAACTCGTAACCGACGGACGAATTCACCCTGCACGTATTGAAGAAGTAGTAGCCAAAACCAAGAAACAGATTGATCAGGAGATCATGGAAATTGGTAAACGGACTACTATTGACCTGGGTATTCATGGCATGCACCATGAATTGATTCGCCTGGTGGGTAAAATGAAATATCGCTCATCATACGGACAAAACCTGCTGCAACACTCCAAAGAAGTAGCCAACCTTGCTGCAACCATGGCTTCTGAACTGGGTCTGAATCCCAAACTTGCCAAGAGAGCTGCTCTGCTACACGATATAGGAAAAGTTCCTGATAATGAGCCTGATCTGCCACACGCCATTCTGGGTATGAAACTGGCAGAAAAGTATAAAGAGAAACCCGAGATATGTAATGCCATTGGTTCCCACCATGAGGAAGTTGAGATGGATAATCTTATTTCGCCCATCATTCAGGTTTGTGATGCCATTTCAGGTGCAAGACCCGGTGCAAGGAGAGAAGTTGTTGAAGCTTACATCAAGCGTTTGAATGATCTGGAAGAGCTTGCTCTTTCCTATCCCGGAGTTGTGAAAACTTATGCCATTCAGGCAGGACGTGAGCTCAGGGTTATAGTAGGAAGCGAGAAGATCACCGATAAGGAAGCTGAACAGATTTCATACGATCTTTCCAAAAAGATTCAAACTGAAATGACCTATCCCGGACAAATCAAAATTACAGTTATCAGAGAAACCCGGGCTGTTGCTTTTGCTAAATAATAAATTTTCAATTTTTTAATGACGGCCATTCCTGCATAAGGGATGGCCTTTTTTGATTTGATGTTAAAATAACTCAATTTCTGTTGGGTCTAGAACCTTAATGTAATTAAATTTGTTACTCAACTGTTTAAATTGTTTAATTGCTAAATAATTGCATTTATGATAATTTACAACAATATACAAGTTTATTGAATCAATATTTCTTATATTTACATAGAACAAAACAGATTACGATCATGAGAAATATGCGAGTTTTCCTTTCCCTGTTAATAGTTTTGTTCATTTCCCATACACTGGTTGCATCGAAATCCGATCATCTTACAGTTTTTAATTTTGAAGAATTTGAGCACTGGCTTTACAAAGAAACCGATTCTATCTATGTGATAAATTTCTGGGCCACATGGTGTGCGCCCTGTGTTAAGGAAATTCCGGATTTTGAAAAACTTTATGAAAAATATAAAACCGATAAGGTTAAAGTGTTATTTGTAAGTCTTGATTTTCCGGCGCATATAGAAAATCGTGTTATTCCCTTTATCAAAAGAATGAATATGCAGGCCCAGGTAATTCTTTTGGACGATCCACGATCGAACCGCTGGATACCCAAGGTAAGCGATGAGTGGACCGGTGCTATTCCTGCCACCCTTGTGTATACCCGCGATTTCAGGCAGTTTTATGAAAGAGAATTTAAATTTGATGAACTGGAGGAAATAATTATTCCTTTGTTGAAATAAACTGATTATAAACCAAAATCTTATGAAAATGAAAAAGTTAGGAATTTTACTTAGTGTAATGTTTTTCGCTGTGGCAACTATGGCCCAGGGTTATGAAATTGGTGATAAAGTAAAAGATTTTCACCTAAAGAATGTTGATGGAAGCCACGTGTCTATGGCTGATTTTCCCGATGCTAATGGATTCATCATTATTTTCTCATGCAACCACTGCCCTTATGTAGTAGCTTATGAGGACAGGATGATTGAAATTCACAATGAGTTTGCTCCACATGGGTTCCCGGTCATTGCCATTAATCCCAATGACACCATTGCCGAACCCAGAGATTCATTCACCAATATGAAGGTGCGTGCCAAAGAGAAAGGTTTTCCTTTCCCTTACGTAATTGATGCAGACCAGAGTGTTTATCCTAAATTTGGTGCAACACGTACCCCGCACATTTTTCTCTTAAAAAGAGACGGTGCTGATTTGAGAGTTGCTTACATTGGCGCAATTGATGACAATTTCCGCGATGCATCTGCAGTTGAAGAGCGTTTCCTTGCCAATGCAATCCATGCTGTTCAAAGGGGTGAAACTCCTGAGCCCGCGGTTACCAGGGCTATAGGTTGTACAATCAAAACAAGAAACTAATACCAATAAGTCGGTGTGTGACTCAGAGAATCGCCCCGACTTTCAGTTCCCAGCAGCCGGAGTGTGTCTTTAAGTCACACTCCGGCTTTTTTTAGTATAATACCCTGACAATTAATTTTCACGCATAACATGCTCGTCATACTCAACCTCAAAGCGTAGTTTGTGTTTTGATTCTTCTACTGCCAGGTTCTGAAATACGGCTTTAATATCCGGATTTTCTGTTCTGCTTGCCAGGTTGGTGTATAGTTTAAAAGCGGCCTTTTCTTTCTTCATGGCCAATACCAGTGCATCGGCATATTTCATATCGGGCGATGGTTTGGCACTTACCACGTAATCTGATATCTGCAAGTCCTGCACTTTTTCATCCGACAAGTCAAATAGCCTCTCATCCTTGATCTTTTGCAGCCGGGCTTTATGGCCTACTTCTTCCTTTGCAAACTGAAGGAACGTTTCACGCATTTCCTGGTTTTTCATGGTAGTAGCAAGATGATTGTAAAAGTCTACCGCTTCCTGTTCCGACTTCATAGCAAAATCGAGGACTTCATCAATGGTTTTGAATTTTTCCATGGTATTGTTTTTTTTAAAAGAACGTCGATCGGGAGTATTGGGTGAGGTCCATTACACTTACCCGTATCTCAATAAAATCTTATTAATTTTTTAATCTTAAATAATCCGGAAAATCTGCGCAATCAGCGCTCCATAGGTTTTTAAATCATTTTTTCAAAATTATGCTGCAAATAGTCGCATCCAGCTTTAAAGAATGCTGATTTGTTATCATGGTCTGTATGGTTTAAATCCCGCAGGCCAGTAACAGGTAATTTCTGCAATATAGAAGCGGCCTCAAGCATTACATCTGACGGAGTTTTATAATTTGCATCTAATCCCAGAGCTTGATATAATGCTTTCAATTGCTCAAAATTGTTATGCTCAATTTTGCCCGGATGTGTTTTCCCAAATTGCTGAATAAATTTCTGTGTATTGGTAAAACTACCGCCGGTTTCAAAGGGCAGGCTGGCAGGTAATATTACATCCGCTTCCCGGGCCGTTGGGCTCATAAAATAGTCCTGAACCACCATGAATTTTTTCTTTGATAGCAATTCCTTTATTTTTTCCTTATCTAATGCCGTTCCTATGGGGTCTTCACCAAAGATCAGAATGTTTTTTATTTTACCATCTTTGAGTAATGTCATTTGCTCAGTATTAGCCTTTTCGGGTAACTTTTCAGTTTTCCAGGCATCTTTCAGAATTTTCATAACATCCTTATCTCCAATCTTATGACCACCCACTGATAATGCAGCACAACCGCCCATATCGAAAATTCCCTGCGCATTATTCTTTTCCTTGAGAGCAATTAGTCCTGATGCAGTTTTGCCGATTTTGCCGGTAATAAGGGCCAGATTGCGCAGTTCGATACAAGCATTGGCGCTCAGGTTCTTTTCTGCAAAAACTACAACAGCATGTTGTTCTTTGTTATACTCATCAGCCCAGACTTTGATGTCATCTGCACTGCATCCGCTTATACTCACAAGTTCACTAAAGTTTTCGGCCAGTATCTGCTCCCTGAACTTTTTATTTCCGGGACAATGGTCGTCAAGGTAAACGGCATTTTCAAGACCTTCACTAAAAATATAATGAATTGATGCTTTTATGAAGTGATAATATGATTTTATTTTTACCTGATGGGAAGCTTTGTGCGACATGCTACTCTCTTCTTTGTCAGTGATAATAACAAGAGGAATATTATTCATATAGCAGCTGTTGTATATATAAAACCCTGCAACTCCGTTCTCCATGTTAATTTCACTGGCTAGCAAGTAAATTTTTCCTGCTTTTGACAGTTGATTGAAAGGCACATTCTCATAACTGTTTCTTACGTAACCTCCGCCTCTTTCCATATAATGAAAGCTGCTGATGTTATGCGTTCCCACTCCGGCGCGCGCCAGTTTCTGAATCAGGTAGATCTCTTCGTTGGAAAGCCGGGCACCTGCATAGAAAGCATTTTCATCGGGTGCTGCATCTTTGATTCTTTTTGAAATGATATCGTAAGCTTCATTGAATGAAACAGACTTGAATTCACCGTTTTCTTTCACAAGCGGGGTGGTAATGCGCTCTTTGCTGTTAAGGTATTTATAACCGAAACGGGCAAACCAACAAATGTTACCTTCCTTGTTCACCAGTCCGTTGCTTCCTGTAACACGGGTTACAAAGCCAGTTTTATGATGATACTCTACCTCGCATCCCACAGAGCAGTAATTGCAGATAGATTTGAAGCTTTCCATTGCAAGCGGACCCGCCTTAAAGGGAACATTTTCTGTAATTGCTCCGGTTGGGCAGGTTGAAATACACATTCCACATGATTCACAATTGGTATCGGTAAGCTTACCACCCATACTTGGGGCAACATAACTGACAAAACCACGGTTAATCAGGCCCAGGGCGTTGGCGCCAACCACCTCCTTGCAGATTCTTACGCATCGCCCGCAAAGGATGCACTTGTTGTTATCAATTTCAATGTGGGGATGCGAAAAATCGACCTGGAATTTCTGAAAATCACCTGCAAAGCGTTTCTGGTCAGCCTGATATTGCGTTGAATATTTCTTCAGATCGCAGGTGTAATAATCCGAACAGCCACATTCAAGGCAACGCAGTGTTTCATTCACAGCCTGATCATCGGTGTAACCCAGTTCTACTTCTTCGAAATTTTCACGTAAAGAAGGATCCATGGTAGGCATTTCTTCGCGTTGCTGCCTTTCATAATAATCAGCATATTCGACCGGCTTTTGTTCCTGGAAATGATCCTTTCTGCTAATGAATTCAAAATCAGGAGGTGTAACTTCAGCACCTTGTAAAAATTTACTGCAGCTCTGTGCAGCCAGCCTTCCCTGTGCAATAGCTTCGATGAGTGTTGCCGGACCGGTAACCCCATCACCGCAGGCAAATACATTGCTGATGGATGTTTGAAGTGTATTAGGATTTGCATCAATATCACCCCATTTATTGAGACGTAACTCTTTGCCGGCCCATTGATTAATGTCGTCAATGAAGTTGACGTTGGTTTTTTGTCCGATGGCAGCCAGAATGTAATCCAGTTCGATGTCGAATTCCGAACCTTCAATTTTCACAGGTCTTCTTCGCCCTGATGCATCGGGCTCTCCCAGCTCCATGCGAAAGCAGGTAAGTGATTTCAGATTTCCATCATCATCTTTATTTACCCTTGCGGGAGCAGTGAGGAAATTGTATTTGATTCCTTCCAGTTTCGATTCATGAATTTCGATGGGATTGGCAGGCATCTCTTTCTCTGTACGGCGATACAAGACTGTTACATCGGTTGAGCCGCAGCGCATAGCCGTGCGGCAGCAATCCATGGCAGTATTGCCACCTCCAATAACTGCAACTTTTTTCCCTGTAAAGTCATATTTCTGACCTGTCATTTCCATATTACGCAAGAAATCAATGCCTGAGAAAATATTTCCGGCATCATCATTTTCGCAACCTATGCCGGTTCCATTCTGTGAACCGATGCCCAGTATTACAGCATCAAAATCTTCTTTAAGGCTTTTGTATGAAAGGTTATCGCCCAATTTTTGATTGTAGTGAATATCAACACCCAATGCAGTAATTCCTTCCACTTCCTTATCAATAATGTCATTGGGAAGGCGATAGGGCGGTATGCCATAGCGCAGCATACCACCGGGATGGGGGCTGGCTTCAAAAATCTCAACCTTATGTCCTTCACAGGCTAAAAAATAGGCGGCAGAAAGCCCACCGGGGCCGGCGCCAATCACAGCAACCTTTTTACCTGTGAGATGTTTTACATCAGGCATATAACGTTCATCGGAAACAAGGTCAATATCTGTTGTGTATCTTTTCAGGTAGTCAATTCCGACACCAATACCCTCTACAAGGTTACGGCGACAGGCAACCTCGCAGGGGCGCACGCATACCCGGCCACATATGGCGGGCAGTGGGTTGGTTTTCTTGATGAGTCCGGTTGCTTCGCGGTGTTTGCCCTGGTTGATAAGTGCGATATACCCCTGCACATCCACTCCGGCCGGGCAGCGCTCCTTGCAGGGAGCCACGCAATCAGCGTAGTGGTTGCTTGCCATTAGCTCAAGGGCAAACTTTCTGGATTTTACAACTCTCTCATTTTCGGTTTCAATACGCATACCCTCTGCAATTTTTGTGGAACAGGCGGGCTGCAGGCCCCTCATGCCTTCCACTTCTACCACGCACAAATAGCAGGATGAGTAAGGTTCAAGTCTGGGATCGTGGCAAAGGGTAGGAATTTCAATACCCAAACGACGCGACATTTCCAGAATGGATTCGCCTGTGAATCCCCGAACAATTTTTCCGTTGATGATTATATTGAGTTTACTCATTGATTTTTGGCTTTTTGATAACCGCAAGCGGCAGTATTTTCAGAAAACGTTTCAATTAAATTTCATTAACTGGTCAGGACAATCTGATAGCTTTAAATTTACATTTTGTAAAACAAACTCCGCACTGAATGCAAACATCCTGCAGAATATGGTGTACCTGTTTCTTTTCACCTTCTATTGCATCAACCGGACATCCTTTGGCACAAGCCATGCAGCCGGTGCAATTTTTGGCAATTACCTCATAGGTAAGCAGTTTCTTACAGCTTAAGGCAGGGCACTTGTGGTCGCGGATATGGGCTTCGTATTCATCGCGGAAGTATTTGATAGTCGTAAGAACCGGGTTGGGTGCTGTTTGTCCCAGCCCGCATAGTGAGCTGTCTTTAATGGTATGTGCAATTTCTTCAAGCAATTCAATGTCGCCTTGCCTGCCTTGGCCCTCGGTTATGCGGGTAAGGATTTCCAGCATACGTTTTGTACCAATTCGGCAGAAAGTGCATTTGCCGCATGATTCTTTCTGGGTAAAGTCAAGGAAAAACTTTGCCACGTCTACCACACATGTTGTTTCATCCATCACTACCATACCTCCGGATCCCATGATGGCACCGGTGGCATTTACACTGTCGTAATCTACAATGGTGTGCGAAAGGTATTCAGGGATACAACCTCCGGAGGGTCCTCCCAATTGCACAGCCTTAAATTTCTTATCGCCGGTTATCCCTCCACCCAGTTTATAAATAATGTCTTTAATGGTAATTCCCATGGGAACTTCCACAAGACCGCCGTGTTTGATTTTTCCAGTTAAGGCAAAAACCTTGGTACCCTTACTTTTCTCTGTTCCGTACTTGGCGAATTCCTGCGGGCCGTTGTAAATGATCCAGGGGATATTGGCAAGGGTTTCCACATTATTGATGTTGGTGGGATGTTTCCATAAGCCACTCTCGGCAGGGAAGGGGGGACGTCGGCGTGGCATGCCTCTTTCGCCTTCTATGGATGCAATTAGTGCGGTTTCTTCACCGCAAACAAATGCTCCTGCGCCCTCTTTTATCTGAATTTCGAGATTAAAATTGGGGATGCCAAAAATATTTTCACCCAGGTAGCCTTTTTTTCGTGCCTGGTCCAGGGCTATGTTCAGCCTTTTAATTGCCAGCGGATATTCAGCACGGCAATAGATATATCCTTCAGAAGCTCCAATAGCATAAGCGCAAATCATCATACCTTCAATAACGCTGTGCGGATCACCTTCCAGTATAGAGCGGTCCATAAAAGCTCCGGGGTCACCTTCATCAGCGTTGCATATCACATATTTCTTGTCGGAGTTATTATTTCTTGCAAATTTCCACTTCAAACCTGCAGGAAAACCACCGCCACCGCGGCCTCTTATGCCGCTGTCAAGCACACTTTGAATTACCTTTTCGTGCGACATGTTGGTATTGGAAATTTTTCGCATGGCTTCATAACCACCCATCAATTCATATTCTTCAATACTTTCCGGATCAATGTGGCCGCAATTTCTTAGGGTAATTTTTACTTGCCCGTCGAAGAAGGATGCGTCCTCCGATTTATACTTCTCCGATTCAATAATGTACTCGGGAATAGGTGAAAAGTTTTTGATGTGTTTCTCGATGATCTCATCAACCCGTTTTACATCTACACTTCCGTAAAGATACTTCCCGGTGTCATCAATAATTTCAACAAGGGGTTCACGAAAGCACATGCCAATGCAACTGGTTTTCTTGATCTCAAAATCCAGTTTGTCAGCTTGCCTGATGCGGTGAAATTCATCAAAGGTTTTTCCCGCTCCTGCAGCCAGACCGCAACTTCCAAGTCCTACTATTACTGTTGCTTTTTTCATCTGTTAATAATTTGTTTAAATAGGTCAGATGCCTGTCCCGCGCATGCGGGAGAGCTCGCCATAAACGTTTGCTCTAGTTTTCTTCATTTTCCAGAAGTTTCTCATTCCGTCTGATCTCCTTTACTATTTTTGATGCTTCTTTAGGAGTTAGTTTACCGTAGGTTTCTTCTTCTATCATCATTACCGGTGCCAGTGAACAACAACCCAGGCAGGCAACAGTCTCAAGGGTGAAAATCCTGTCTTCGGTAGTTTCCCCATCCTTTAAATTAAGTAAATCTGATAATTCATCCGTTATGGCTGTAACTCCCTGAACGTGACATGCTGTACCGTGGCACATTTTAATTATGTGTTTACCGGCAGGTTTTAGCCTGAACTGTGCGTAAAATGTTGCGACCCCATACATCTCGTTGAGTTTAAGCCCGGTTTCATGATTTAGTTTTAGAAATGCTTCGCGTGGTATATAACCGTAAATTTCCTGTGTACCCTGTAAAAGTGGAATCAGATTACCTTTCCGGGTTTTGTATTTTTCTATAAGCGGATTCATCAATGCCAGATCGGGAGTTTCAGGCATTGGATCTGAATCAGTTATTGGTTCAGGTATAATTCTTTTTATGCGCATATTAAAAATGTTTGGCGAAAAGTATAGAAAATAAACTCACAATAACAACTATAAATGAAAAAAATATTTCACGAGTTAAGTTTGGAAAAATCAATTAAAATTACTATTGCCGGGTTTTTTCTCTTTTGAAAATAAAAAACATATACTTCTTATTTTTTCGGAATTCGGTAGAATCAATAAGAATCATATTTTCCTGAGCTTTTGCTATATTCTTTCTGAAAAACCACTTAAGTGTTTTGAAAATAAAAGGCCTTCTTTCCAGGAATTTTTCCTGCGCAATATCTATGGTTGGAAGAACATATTTTTCTGTAAAAATTTTTGCAGTATCCAGGGTGGGAAGAGTTGCTTCTGTAATATCTTCTTCCTTCACAATGTGGTAATTATTTTTATTTGCTTCTTCAAGGAAGGCACTCAATCTGTGTCCGCTTTTTGCCATTTTGCCTTCTGCATGATCCAGAACAAAGTAGTCACAAACCATCAGGTATCCATGATCTTTGATGAGTTCATTGGTTTTTGCAAACAATTTTTTTAGCGGGATGTACTGTGCCGATTCGCTCATCAAAATCATATCATACATTTTCTCTGAAGAAAAGTTCTGGTAACGGGCCAGATGAAAAGGTACAGGAATTCTTTTCTCAAATAATTCTTTCTGATAGAGGTCAGGCGATAAGCCTTCAACCAGGTAGCTTTTTCTGAAAAGGCTTTCTGACATTGCTCCCGTTCCGCAACCCACATCCAGAATATGGGTATCTGAGCTTTCGGGAAACAGTAAATTTATTTCTCCGGAAAGGAACTCTTCATAACGAAGTTGGGCTTGAATTAATCCGTCGATGTTTCTCGTATCGGAATTTTTAAATAAGCCATAGTGAAGACGGTCAAGGCCCAGAACTTCATTATAGAATCGCAGGGCTCTGTCTTTTTTGAATTTTTCTTTTGTTGGTGCCAAAGTTTTCTGAATTTAAATTTCTGATAAATTGCATATACAAACGATGAATAATAAATTATCCCATGTGGATTTGCATGGGGTAAAAGTAAAAATTATAACAATCTGATTGATTGCAGAAAAGAAAACCAGCCTTATTTAGAATTATTATTAATCACTGTATCGGGTAAAGGGAGTAAGTTTCTGGCTGGCAAAATCACCTTTAATATACTTTAAATAGCCTGTAATAGCTATCATTGCTGCATTGTCGGTACTATATTCAAACTTGGGAATATACACTTTCCAGCCTGATGCATCTCTTTCCTGAAGCATTGCATTTCTCAAGCCGGAGTTTGCTGATACTCCACCTGCAATAGCTACATGTTTAATGCCCGTTTGCTGAGCAGCTTTGCGAAGCTTTTGCATCAGGATCTCAATGATAGTATGCTGAATTGAAGCGCAAAGATCGGGTTTATGTTGTTCGATAAAATCGGGATTTTCTTTTAGACGATCGCGCAGGAAATACAGAATGGAAGTTTTAAGCCCGCTGAAAGAGAAGTCAAGGTTAGGGATATTCGGGTGAGGAAACTTAATGGCATTAGGGTTTCCCTCTTTTGCCAGTTTATCAATGAGTGGTCCGCCGGGATAAGGCAATCCCATGATTTTGGCAGCTTTGTCAAAGGTTTCGCCGGCAGCATCGTCGATCGTCTGACCTATAACCTGCATTTGAAAGTAATCTTTGATAAGCATGATTTGTGTATGACCGCCGGAAACAGTAAGACAAAGGAAGGGGAATTCAGGTTTTTCGGGCTGTTGTATATCTTCAATGAAATGAGCAAGGATGTGGGCGTGCATATGGTTTACCTCGATTAAAGGAATACCCAGTGCCATAGAAAAAGATTTGGCGAAAGATGCCCCCACCAGAAGCGAGCCCAGCAGCCCTGGTCCATTGGTAAAAGCAATGGCATTTAACTGTTTTTTATTTATCTTTGCCATATCTAATGCCCTGTGAATTACCGGGATAATATTTTGCTGGTGTGCACGTGATGCCAATTCAGGTACCACTCCTCCATAAAATTTATGAACATCCTGATTAGCAATAACATTGGCAAGGATTTTGTTGTTCTTTAATACAGCTGCGGAAGTATCATCGCAGGAAGATTCGATACCCAGAATATATGTGTCCATCAATTAAATCCGGTTTTTTTGCATTATTTTATTGTGGTAACTCTTCTAAAGGGCTTTCTTAAGCTTGTTTTTATTGTATATTATCAGGCTATTATTGTCCTGTATAATCAATCGGAACTCCTAAAGAATTTACACGTTTAAATACCTAAAAGGGAGGCAAAGTTATTAAAAAAACACGTTACATAATACTCCTTACTGTCTTTGTGATGGTCTTGCTGCCATCACTGGCATATATAACTCTGAGAAGCTTTGCTGTTCAAACCTGGCTTACTTCAAAGGCTGCTTCCTATCTTTCGGGTGAACTCGGTGCCGAAGTAAGCGTTGGCGGGGTTAAGATCTCATGGTTCTTTAATGTTGTACTGGAAGATATAAGCCTGCTCGATAAACATGAAAATCCTTTGCTTTATGCTCGTGAAATGGTATTTGATGTTGACAAAATTTCATTCTCCAGGCGTAATTTGAAGGTAAATAAGCTTTTACTTGACAAGGCATCGCTGGGCATGACACGGTACCTTGGTGAAGAAGATTTTAATTTTCAATTTCTTATAGATTATTTTGCGTCTGATGAACCCGCAGATACTTACAGTCTCCCAAAATGGGATGTTACAGTAAGGTCATTTGAATTTCGTAACTCCGGACTTTCCTTTATTGATCATAATGCAGAACACCTGGATTATGGCTTTGATCCCGGAAACTTTGCCTTTGGGAAACTTAATATTGCCATAAACGACATCTCTTTTGAGAATGATATTTTACATGCTTCTGTCGATCATTTTTCCGTAGAAGAATCCAAAGGATTGATTCTTGAAAATTTGAATGCCCGGCTGATGGTTAGTCCTGAAGGAAGCTACGCATACGATATGACTATTACTACCAATCGTAGCCACGTGGAAATGGATGTTAGTCTCGATTATGATAGTTATAATGATTTTGACGATTTTGCCGAAAAAGTCCGGATGGATTTTGATATCAAACCTTCAGGACTTCAATTATATGAACTGGGGTATTTTATTACATCACTCTACGGACTCGACAACAGAATTAAGCTCAAAGGAAACCTGAGTGGCACACTCAGTAACCTCAGGGGAAATGAAGTATTACTTCAGTATGGAAGGTTTTCAACCTTTCAGGGTAATTTCATGGTGCTGGGACTACCTGATATTCAGGAAACCTTTCTGAATTTCTCTCTTGACCGCTTTATAACAAATAAAAGAGACCTGGAAACATTCCAAATACCATATTCTACAGGTGTTGCTACCTTGAAACTTCCTTCTGAAATGCAGAACCTGGGTATTACTAATTTTTCTGGAAATCTTACCGGGTTTATTTACGATTTTGTCGCTTATGGACGACTTAATACAGCTTTGGGTGAGCTAACATCAGATATTGCCATAAGAAGTAATGATGATTTTACAAGCATTAGTTATAGCGGTAGTCTGGCAACCAAGGGTATGGATCTTGGTACTTTGCTTGACGATACTGACAATTTTGGCCAGATAGCTTTTGACATGAAGGTTATAGGTTCGGGTACCGATCTGGGAAGTATGGATTTGACAATGGAGGGCGTTGTTCAAAGACTGGATTTTAATCAATATGCTTACAGGAATTTAGAGCTTGCCGGCACACTGGTGAAAAAGCGTTTTACAGGAAACCTGCTTCTGGATGACCCGAATTTGTTTGTAGATTTTAACGGGTTACTTGACTTCAGTGAGTCTGTTCCTTATTTGAACTTTACAGCAGAGATTGATAATGCTAATCTTTCAATGCTAAATATATACCAGCGCGATACACTTTATCATAGTGTTTTATCAACTATCCTTTCAGTAGAAGGGCACGTTGAAAACTTCAATGATATTGAAGGAGAAATGGCAGCATATGGAACAACTTACCGGGAGGTTTCACCTGGGAATGGGGATATACAGAACTTTTATCATACCGAAACTATTTCTCTGCGGAGTTATTTAAGCGGCCAGAATCAAAAATTATTGCGGTTCTCATCAGATTTTCTGGATGTAAAGATAGACGGGATGATTGATTACGAAAAAATTGGACCGGAATTTTCTGAGTTTATTAGTAATTACACCCCGTCCCGATTTTACAATAGCACCATTTCTCATTTTTTAAGTGATACAACTTCTCAAAAGGGTGAGTTTGAAATTTATTTTAAAGAAACCCAGAATCTTATATCCATTTTTTTACCACGCTTGCAACTATCTGATAATGTTTTGATAAGAGGTAGTTTTGATACCCGGAATAAAAACTTTAAACTGGAAGGTGCTGCTGAATACTTTTCATTTGCGGGTAACCGTTTTAATGATTTGAAGATAAATGCATCAACTGATTCATCGTCAATATCTTTTAATAGCTCTGCCAGCCGTTTTTCATTGAGTGACAGTATTTGGATGGACCAATTTCGGCTGGTATCTGAGGTATTTAATGATACCTTAACCGTTCTTTCAAAATGGGAAAATCAAAATTCAGGAGTAAAAAATTACGGACATGTTGAGGCTGAGGCCCATATCCTATCACCACATAAGACAGAAATAAGGTTTCAACCTTCCTATGCTTATATCAACGATTCCCTTTGGATTATTAGACCAACAAACAGGATTTTGCTTGATTCAGCCTACATAAACATTGAAGACTTTTTTTTGTATAAGGGTGATGAATTCCTGAAAGTTGACGGTCGCTTGAGCGATAATCCGGATGATGAACTGCATATTCTTTTGAATGATTTTAATGTGGAAAGTCTGATGCATTTTTTGCGGGGCAGAAAAATTGACTTCGGTGGGATAGCCAGCGGAGAAATTGTATTGTCGAATATTCAAAAGACACCGAATATTTCAGCCAATTTGCTTGTTAAAGATTTTTCATTCAACCTTGACCATCTGGGCGATCTTTCTTTAAACAGCAATTGGGATGCAGCGGAAAAGGCTTTCAGAATAGATGCAGAAATTATTTATTATGGAAATGTGGGGTTTAATAAACCCCTGATAGCAAGAGGGTATTTCTACCCGGAAAAGGAACAGGATAATTTTGACCTGGATATTCTAATTGAAAACCTGCAAATGTCTGTGTTTAGCAGGTATCTTGATGGTTTTACATCAAACTTCAGAGGGCTGGCCTCAGGCAGACTTCGTCTCGATGGGCCTCTTTCTTCTCCTGAACTAAGCGGAAGAGCCCGTCTTGTTAGAACTGGCTTTAGGGTTGACTATACCAACACTTCCTATTCATTTGCCCACGAACTGGAAATCGGAAAAGATTTCTTCAGATTTGAAAATCTTACATTAAATGATACTATTGGGAATTCTGCTAATGTAACTGGTATGATCAGGCATACCCGCTTTATGGATTTCAGTATCGATATTTCTTTTTTACTTGACCGAATTGCTGTTTTGAATACACGGCCGCATCATAATGAACTTTTTTACGGAAGGGCATTTGCCAGCGGTCTTTACAGGGTGCACGGTCCGGTCAATGATATTGTAATGGATATATCCGGTCAAGCCAACAGGGGTACACAGATCTTTCTGCCACTGGATTACAGCGGCGAATTTACAGAATCCAATTTTATCAGTTTTGTATCGCCCGATAAAATTTCTAATGGTGAGATTCTTTTGCCTGAATCACAAATTTCAGGCATTTCACTCAATTTTGACCTTGAAGTAACTCCTGATGCAGAAATTCAGATCATTTTTGATTCGCAGATAGGTGATATTATGCGTAGCCGCGGTTTTGGTGATTTAAAATTTGAAATTGATAACCAGGGTGCATTCAATATGTATGGCGATTATACCATACAGGAGGGGGATTACTTATTTACTCTTCAAAACCTGATTAATAAGCGTTTCAGAATGGAACAGGGCGGTACTATTCGCTGGACAGGAGACATTGATGCCGATATTGATGTAAGGGCGATATATCGCCTCAGAACATCTCTGTTCGATCTGGCAGCCAACCAGACTGATACATCAGATTTTTATCGCCGCAGGGTGCCTGTTGAAACGGTTCTTCACCTGCAGGATAAACTTTTCAATCCCAGCGTTTCTTTTGACATTCAGTTGCCTGGGGGCGATGAGTCTACCCGCGAAATGATTGAGAGAATCATTACTACCGAACAGGAAATGAACCGGCAGGTATTTTCATTGCTGATTCTTAACCGGTTTGTGCCACCTGAAGACGGCTTCAATACAGCATTGGGCTATGGAATGGGATCCACATCATCTGAGCTGCTTTCTAACCAGCTAAGTAACTGGTTGTCGCAAATCAGTTCGGATTTTGATATTGGGGTCAATTACAGACCCGGTGATGAGATCAGTAGCCAGGAAATTGAAGTGGCTTTGTCAACCCAGTTGTTTGACGACAGGGTGGTAATTGACGGAAATGTGGGTGTTGCTGGTGACCATCCTGCCAACACCCAAAGAGCAAGTAATATTATCGGTGATGTGAATGTGGAAGTAAAAATTACTCCCGAAGGCAGGTTCAGGATCAAGGCTTTTAACCGTTCAAATACTTTCGACGTATTGAATTCCAATGCCCCCTATACTCAAGGTGTTGGTGTGTTTTACAGAAGAGAGTTTGATCATATCAGCGAAATATTCAGAAGACGCACCAGAACTGTACTGGAGATCCCTGATTTTGAAGAAACAGAATTTCCTGACATTGAAGCTTTACGATCTGGGTCCGATGCCTCTGATTTTAAATAATCAGAAAATAATAACTTTATTGCCTATACTTTGAACCTTCCCCTTACTTCTCTTAATTGCTCACGGATGGTTTTACTATCCGATTTTTTTTGGGCGGAGCTCGTATCTCCCAGCAGAAAACCATAAGCCTCCATACCTTCCATCTCATCAAAAATAACCTTGAGAATGGCTATACCCGGAATGAAAAGTATCATTCCGGCAAGACCCCATATAAAGTTACCCACAAAAAGAGCAATAATTGTCATCAAAGGATTCATAGATACTTTGCCGCCTACAATTTTGGGTGTAAAAAGGTTGCTTTCAAAAAGCTGAATAACATAAAAGGCCATGAAAACCCCAACAGGATACCAGAGGCTGTCTTTGGTCAGAAAAGCAAATAGAATAGGTAGAGTCGCACCGATAAACGGACCCAGAAAAGGAATTACATTTAAGATGGCTGCAAAACCTGCAAACAGAAAAGCATGCTTGATTCCAAGGCTAAGCAATGCAATGCTGTTTAGCACCATGAGAATGCAAATTACGAGAAACATACCAGTAATATAATTCTGAACTACCAGTTTTACTTTGGAAATTACATTGCGTACCTTGAGTTTATGCTTTTCTTCAAATGAGAGCAGAATGAAATCAATGAGAAATCTCCGGAAGTAAAGAAAAAGAAAAATATAAATGGGCATAATAAACACCATTGTAAGTGTGCCCACAGTGGCAATAACACCCTGAGTAAGTCCGGCAGCATTCTCGTAAAGATACTGGAATACGGTATTCTGTATATTCTCACCTGAAATGGGTACTACACCATCAAAGTTGGCCGCAATATACTCATTGGTAAGACCAATATAATAACCTACTCTTTCCTCAATTAGGGCCAGGTCACCGCTGAAGCGCAAGATCTGGTTATAAAAGAAATATACCAATGCACTTAATATGGCAATGAGAGAAATGACACTGATACCCACAGCGAGTGCTTTGGGAACTCTTATTTTTTCAAGCCATGCGGCAAAAGGACTGATCAGAACGGCAAGCAAGCCCGAAATAAGTAATGGTACCAGGATAACTTTTGCCTCACGCATTATGATAACAATAAGTACAAGCGTCAGGAGTATGATCGCTAGTTTGAAATAAAAGGGGAATTTGATCTTCATAAAAAAATATCTTTACGTGTTCATGCAATCTTCATTCACTGAAAGTACATAATGCTCCATGATATAAATTAAACGGGCAGTTTCCCAGCCATCAAATCCGATTATATCATCGTAAGTGATTCTCTGCGGATAATAGCTGAGATAAGTTGCAGAAACCGGCATGTACGACCAGTGCCATTTTTCTTCCTCATATCCTGATTCACGGCCGGCACCTTTGGGTGTATATGGCTGGCAGAATCCGAATTTTAATGCATTTTCAACCAGCCATTCATATTCTTTTTTACCCCTTCCTGATTCAAAGTATCTGTTATTCAGGCTATTCAGGTCAATGTCTGTACCCCAGTGATGACGAGATGTTCCTGGCATGGCACTGAAGCGAAGTATTTCGCGGGCCCTTTTAACCGGGTTTGCAATATCTGTAGCGTATATGTTTCCGCTTAAAACCTGCTGTCCGGTCCATTTATTTTCCCAGATGCGCTTCTGATGATCAAAATCGCGGAAAGCGGAAACAATAATCAGTTCAATTCCATCTTCCTTTGCTGCATCATGCATTTCAAGAAATGCGTTGTATGCTTCCCTATGCATGAACATCCCATCTCTATTCGCATATTTTCTCTCAATGGGAGAAAGCAAGGAGTCTCTTTGTGGCCTAGTGAGTTTTCCAAGCAGAATATTTTTGTCAGGTTGGGATATTCCATGCATAGGCTCTTTATTTTGAATTTTTAAAGTATCAGGATTTGTCTGATGGCTTATTTCAGATTTAATTCCTGAATTAACAGGGTTCAGGTTTCTGCGGGTTAGTTTGCATGTTCGGGAGCTAACAAGCAATACCGCAAGTATTATAACCAGAACGATAAATATCTTTGATTTTTTATTTGCAGATTTATTTTTACGCATTATAATTATATAGCATTAACTCCAAAATTAGTTATTTCACGGATAAATATCTTTGGTTTGATAAACAAAAATGTAATTTTGTTGTAAACCTGTTTTTATATTCAAAAAATTCATTCAATATAAAATAATGCTATGAAACAAATACTCAAAGCTTACGAAAACCTTGAATTCTTAAAATCACCTCAGGCACGCATACTTCGTATTATGTCAGAATTTGTTGAGCCACAGGCCCGGTTTCAGAAAAACCAGATAAAGGATACAGTGGTATTCTTTGGTTCGGCACGTCTTTCTTCGCGTGAGAAAGCCGAGAAACAAGTGTCAGAGCTGAAATCAGAAAAGAACCCGAAACCGGCAGCAATAAAAAAAGCAGAAATAAATCTGAGGAATTCCCGCTATTATGAAGATGCTGTTGAGCTTTCCAAAAGAATAACGCAATGGTCAATGAAAAATTACTATCATAACGGTCGTCGTTATGTGGTTTGCACGGGTGGTGGCCCCGGAATTATGGAAGCAGCCAATAAAGGTGCGCACCTGGCTGGTGGAAAATCAGTAGGTCTGAATATCAGTCTGCCCTTTGAACAGTTTGCAAACCCTTACCTGGAAGACGATCTGAACCTCGAATTTCATTACTTTTTCATGCGCAAGTTCTGGTTTGCCTATCCCGCTAAGGCATTCGTGATTTTCCCCGGGGGCTTCGGCACATTGGATGAACTTGCCGAAATACTTACTCTTGTGCAAACCGGCAAGATCAAAAAAGAGATGAAAATCCTGATTTATGATAGTGTTTACTGGAATGAGGTCATCAATTTTAAAAAATTTGCTGAAAATGGAATGATTAGTGAAGAAGATCTGAATCTTTTCAAGATTTGCGATACAGTTGATGATATGGAGAAAGAGTTGCTCGCCCACTTCGAAAAGATGAAGGACAAGGATCAGCTCATGTAAATAATATCAGAATGGATATCCTATCGCAAGGTTAAGTAAAAGGTTATCACGTCTCCAGCTGCTGTTGAGCGGGCGTATGGATTGAAAATATCCCGGCGAATCATCGTAAGGCACTGCAATAGGGAATGCCAGGTCGAGTCGTAAAAGAAAAAATGTAAAATCGAATCGCAGTCCAAAGCCGGTTCCTAATGCCATCTGGCTGAGAAATTGAGATGATTCAAACTTGCCGCCGGGGGTTCTTTCACGTTCTTCAAGGGTCCATACATTGCCTGCATCAGCAAATACTGCACCTTTGATAATATTTGTCATACTGAAGCGGTATTCCAGATTTGCCTCCAGTTTTATATCACCTGACTGGTAAATATTAAATGCTGTTTGTAATGTGTCGGGCGATTTGTATGATCCGGGGCCGAGTGAACGAGGATGAAAAGCCCTGATGCTATTGCTGCCGCCGGTTGTAAAAAGCTTTATATAAGGCAGGGTGGTAGAATTGCCATAAGGAACTCCAATGCCTGCTGCCAGCCGGGAAGCCAGTTTCCGGTCATTACCCATATCAAGATAATACCTCAGGTCAAAATCATTTCGGGCATATTGCGAAAAACTTTGGTTAAAAATCCCATATCCGCCATCTTCCTGCTCTTCACTTAGGTTGAGGCCATGTATTATCAGGTAGGCCAGATTTCCCGACAAGTCAATGTTGTAGTTGAAGTACCAGGAGTGTTTTCGCTGTTCGCGCAGTTGAGAATTATAAAAATAAGAAAATTCTGATCCCAGCAAAAACTGTTCAAAAAGGCCCCTTCTGAAAAGTACTTCTTCCGAAAAAATTTGTTCATACTCTTCAGACACTGAGCCCAGTGAGAAAATATTGAATACGAAGGGGTTAAAGCGATATTGTGTGGTTACAGACTGGTTCCACAGGTAACCAAAATTGCTTCTTATGGAGGAAATACTGAAAGCATCAGTTCTGCTTCGAAAATTAAAGGAAAGCCCGATGCGGGTTCTGGGGATAAACCGGGGTGACAAAAACCCGTTACCAAAAGGAACAACAAATCTGGGAATGGTTAATTCTGCAGAAGACCCGGCTTCCCAGGAGCTGGCACTTCTTTCCCTTTGACCAATATAGGTTTCATAGGCCCCATCGAGATTCAGCGTGAAGTTTTCTGCACCGCCAAGGAAGTTTCTGTTATTGAAAGATAAGGATAAACCCGGACCAGCAAAATTTGTGGATTTGGTTACACCTCTTATCTCTGCGCTAATGCTCTTTTTATCCATAGGTGTCACCTGTACCCTGAGATCAAGATAGGGTTTGTCATCATCCATGACTTCAATGAAACGAAGATTTACAAACTTGAAAACTCCCAGTCCCATCAGGTGATTGAGAGTAAGGTCATGGTCATTACTGTTATAAAGTTTATCCTTTTCAAAAAAGATAGCCCGCTTAAGTGTCGATGGTTTAAAATCTCCATTGTTATTCAAAAGATATATTCCGTCTTCAAGGTAAATGGTGTCATTTATCTGCTGCTCTTCAACCAGTGTAAAAGCGGTGTTAATGAATATATTTCTTATGTGAAATCTTTCTTTAGCATTGGCAGGGATATTGGTTTTAAGAGCGAGAGAAAGGCTTACTTCTCTTTCCCCACCGGTAGTATCTGCTCTGAAAAGCAAGAAATCAGGATGAAAATAAAAATAACCTCGTTCTTTAAGATGTGTTGTTATTCGCTCACGTTCATCGCGCAATACACTCAGTCGGTAATCTCTTCCCGGTCTTATCAGGCTTTCTTCGAGCGATTCATTTATATGCTTTGCAATTTCATTATCAGGCTCAATGGGCAGAAGCTCAGCAATGGTGAAAGCAGGGTTTAGGGTTACTGAAAATTCGGCACCTGATCTTTTTCTCCTTTCTTTGATTTGGTAATCAATTTTCGGGTCGAAAAATCCCATGTTAAACAAACGGTTCTCCATTAACTGAAGCGACCGGTCTATGCTGAAATCTTCAAACAGAACGGGAGCTCTTCCAATCCTGTTTCTCATGTAACGGGTAAGGGCGTTACCGGGGTCTTCACCTGCAACGTTATAAAGCCATAATCTGGGTCGCCAGAACAGGAACTTTTCATTGGGCTGGGGACGGATTACCCTTTCAAGCTCTGAAACTACATTCCCTTTATTGGATATCTTTTCATCCGATTCTATCTTTACCTTACTTCCTGTATAAAGTTTCTGGCCTTCATCAAGATATCTCAGGTTGGAACAAGATGAGAATAAAAGCAGAAGGGCAATTATTAGCATATAATTTCCAGGAAAAGGTAGCGATATGTATTTTCTAAAAATCATTTTTATGGAATATCATCTTCATCTTCGGGTTCTGTAACGGTAGTTTCTTCTTCTTTTTTGAAGAGCTCTTTGAACTGGTTGTAACTTCTTGAAAACATGATAGCTATGCCTGTTTCAATTACTTGGTCGTCAAAAATATCCCCGTAGTTCTTTTTTCTGAAACCTCTCAGTATAAGATTTCCTGCAGGAGTAAGAAGGTATTCAATATTAAAGTCGCCTGCTATTTCAGTTGCTTCCCGTCGGCGTGTTTCATCTTCGAGCTCAATATTTCCGCCAACTGTAATACTGACCCTGTCATCAAAAAAGTCTCGTGAAACTTCCATCTGCAGCTCAGTGCGGCCTGCTGCTTCTCCATTGGTGAAATCAACAAAAGATTCTACTTCAAAATTAATATCTACACCACGAATATACCGGTCAGAGATCCTGTTTAGCTGCTGCGAAAGGATTTGGCTGGCTGATGTTCTCGCAGTTGCAGAAATACCACCACCGCCCCCGCCTGTAAGTGCTGCAAACGGATTTTCCTGCACGAAACTTCCCAGAATTAATAGAGCAAATACCTGTTTGTTGAGTTCCGATTCATTTTGGTTGATCTGGTTGATTCTTGCCATGATTGAGCCGTCCATTGCATTTCTGTGTTCCGGCGGTAGATCAAGCTCAAAACTTATTTGAGGTTCCATGAGATTTCCCTTCATTTTCAGGTATACCAGAAAGGGGTATTGTTGTCTCAATGCAACAGACTGTTCCTGTCCGGCACTCATCCGGTTGGCCATAAGTTCACGTGCGCTGGTACGGTGAGTATAGATTGCTGTAATGTCAACATTGGCAACCAGGGGATCGCCGGTCCATACCATATTGCCGCTTTGAATCCTGAAGTTTCTGCGGATTACATCATAAAAAGTTAGCAGGTATTCCCCATCAGTAATGTCGTATCGTCCGGCAAGAGTGATTCTTCCGCCCGGATCAATCCCAAAACTAAGCATGCCACCACCTTTAACTTCAAGGAAATCACCGGCATATTCATCGATAATGATTCTGATATCTGTTTGCGGGTCAATTTCCACATTTACACTTACATCCAGAATCTCAAAAGAAGAGCTTAGCTCATCGGGTTGGGCAGTTTCTCTTGCCAGCTGATAAAATAAGGTATCCCTGAACTGGATAAATTCAACAACACCATCATCACCAATTGCTTCGGGCATAGTTTGGGGAAGGGTAAATGTAAAATTTGATCCTTCATTGAGCTTTAGCCTGCCTTCCACCACAGGATTAACCTGGCTGCCACGTAAACGCAAATCAGTATCCATCAGTATCCGGCCGTAGTATTGTGGATTCTGCCCCTGTTTTACATTCATGAGCAGAAAGTTTCTTGAACTCAAATCGAGATTGAAGGCCAGTTCATTAAAATCCGCATAGTTTATGGTTCCATTTAAATTTGCACGGCGCCCTATTGAATCTTCCAGTACCATGTTTTGAAGCCTGATATTTTGCCTGTCAAAATTGATCTTTTCACTTCTTAAAAAATACCCGGCATTAAGGTCTGGAACCCTGAAGGATGTTTCATTGATGTTAAGCTCACCAGAAATATTGGGAGATTCAGTTGTGCCGGTTATCTTCATTTTTCCTGCAAGATATCCTTTCAGGTGGGTGAGATTACCTGCAGTAAATCCTTCAAAACTGGGAAGATCAAGTCTTTCAAGATCAACATCCATGTTTATACCCGGTGTTTCACCTACTGTATAATTTCCTGATATCAATAAACTGGTAACGTCACTTTGCAATGAAGCAAAAAGGTCGAAGCGGTCTTCAACCGGATTCTCTGCTTTAATCAATATATCTCCGATTACCTCTCCTTCAAAGGTGAAACCACTCACAGAGAGATCTGCTACAAATGCAGGATTTTCAAAGATATTCATAAGGCTGAGTTCGCCGTTAAAGATCCCACCCAGCGGGAGAACCTGATCACCGGTAAAACCGGTAAGTCGTCCAATGTCAATCTGCCGGAATTCGATGTCGATAATAGGATATTCAGCGTCATGTTCACGGTTTTGGGCAATAAGGGCACGGCCCTCGCTTTCAAGTCTGAAGTTATGGATTTGCAGGTATTTTGTACCCAGTACAATTAAGTTATCATTAGGAATATTCCAGCTCTCTCCATTGAGCAGGAGTCCTTCCCGGTCAAATTGAAGCCTGTAAAGTGTATCAGCTAATTCCACAGTTCCGGCAAATGCATAAAAGGGATTGTTATCAGGGTCTTTGATTCCCAGGTTAAAGTCCAGAATCTCGTTTTCAAACTTACCGTTTAGTTCAAACTGGTTTAAGGTTATATCGTTAATTGTTGCCGAGCTTAATTGAACTTCAAAATCCAGTGATGTTTCATTGGATATTATGCTCAGCAGAAATTCATCAGCATCAATGCCTGTATGTTTTATGTGGGGAAGTGATACCTCTGCCATAAGATCCCTGATACTGCTGTCGTAGCCCATTATTACCTTCAAAGTGTCGAAGGAATCAAGCCCGGGTATAAGCACCGAACTGATAAAGTCGTTGGGTATGATGTTAAGGTACATCTCAAATTGTTGATTCAAAAGCGTGTCTTCTTCCGAAACTTCAAGAAATGGTAAATCGTAATAATGAGCAAAATGGCCTGAAATGATCTCAGGAATTTCTGCCGGCGATATGTTACCGGAATAACCTGCCAGGATCAGTGATGAAGTAATGTTTAAATTGTAATCTACGGCACCTGATTCGGAATTTACGCTGAAATCGGGTACTCTGTAAATTTCACCTTCAGATGCCACATTAGTTCCTGAAATAGTAAGCCAGCCATTGAAGAAATCGTCGACATCGAATACAATATCAGTTTCCACTTTTGTCTGAACCAGCAGATCGTTATCCACTAATCCCAGTTGCTTAAGACGGGCATATTCAACATTAATAGTGCTTTTTAGTGCAGGAAATTCAGAGAAAACTCCATAGGATGCATCAAGGTCGAAATTGAGAAGTTCATCATCGTAACGGGTTGATAGAGTTGCCAACGAGTCTTTTAATCCAAATTGAATGGCAATTTCTTCATAAGGATGGCCGGCATATATCAGGTCATTGATTTGAAGGTTTGCCAGAAGTTGCATGGTTTGTGGTTCAAGTCCCTGACCTTCAAAGTCCAGCTCAAGGGCAATGGGTTCGGGAATGGTTTCTGTTTGCCTGAGAAGTTTTCCAAAATCAAAACCTTTGGTGAAAAACCTGCCATCAAACAAAGCTTCTTGTTCTTCTGAGTCATTCAGCTCTCCTCTAAAAGTAAAATCTCCCAAATCTGTTCGAACAGAAAGTTGTGTTTTGAAGTCTTTTAGTGAGCCATGACTGCGGTTATCAGCATAAATGTATTCTGGCAGCTCAATTCCTTCTGGTGCAAGGGTATCGGGAAGATTAGCCAGGAAACGCTGGGGTGCGGCAAAAAACCTGAATAAAATATCATCTAAAAATATACTTTCAGGATCAGTGATGTTGCGAATTCTGCCATCAAGATAAGTTGTGAAGAAATCCGGACCCGTTAGCCATAAACTGTCAATTTGTAAATCTTTCAAAGTTCCGTTAACACTGCCACCTAGTTTTACCCCCTGGTTTCCTGGCCAGTTGAAGTAAAATTCATTCATGGCGGGCACCAGGTAGGCCAAATCGTTCTTCAGGTGACTGGGTTCAAATTCTAAATCAAGTGTATAATCGGGCAACTTTTCTGAAGAAATATCAAGGAAACTTCCCGGGCTGGTGAGATGAAGAGCCAGCAAACTTTCTCCGGTTTCCAGCCGGAAATTTTGTATAGATGAACTTCCTGCCAGGTCAATATTGGCCTGTAGCTTCTTTAACCGGAACTGATCTGAAAAGCCGGCACCCAGTTGCAAAAGGTCAATCTTTAATCTTTCCGGATTTACAATAATATTGCGAGCCTGAAACTCCAGGTTGGCCAGTTTTATATTCTGTGGATCAAATTCATACTGGTTGCTTTGCCCTGAACCATCCTGCATGCTAAAAGCAGACTCTTTTATGCTGATTTCATTCAGTGTGATGTGCCATTCCATTACATCAGCAAAACGAAATAAAAAATCTTCAGTTGCCTGCTGTTCATTTACTATCGTTGTTGTATCTGTTTGTTCAGATTGTGGAAAGATGAAGTCTGCAATCAGCTTTTCTGCAAGAATGCTTTCCAGGTTAATACTGTATTTATGCAGTTGAATATTTTCTGGCTGCACATTGAGTTGATCGGCCCTGATATCCATTAAGGTACCGTCATAACTGTGCAAAGAAAACCCTGGATCAGAAAGCTGTATGGATGTAGCTGCAATATCAAGTTCTACCCTTGTTTCATCAGTTTTCGGTACGGGTGTAACAGAAGGTTCCGACATGTTCATATCAACCTTTAACCCGTCAATAAGGACATCTTCTGTGTGATAGCGTTCATTGAGAATATCAGCCCGGCGCAAACGGGTATCAAAACTATTTAATGATGTTTGCAGGTCAATACCTGAAAAATGATCGACCAGTCGATAATGTATATTTCGGAGAGAAACCCTGTCAATGTTTATTTGCCATTGGCTACCCTGATTATTTTCTTCAATGTTTTCAGCTTGCGAAAGCGTATCACCGTTTTCGGTTGATGCAAATGCATATATCAGAAACTGAAAATTAAAAACAGTGTCGGGCTTTTGCCGCATCATATTGGCTGTTATGTTTTCCAGCTCAAGTTTATTCACATTTACCTTGTTTCGCAGCAGACCCATCATCCCCACATCAACAAATATACTTCCTGCATAGAGAAGAGTATCTCCTTTATTATCTTCCACATATATACCCTTTAAACCCACCTTTTTTGGAAAACGAATGGAAACCCTGTCAATTTCTATGGTAGTTTTTGTTTGCTGGCTTAAAGATGATGTGATATGACCTGTGATCCAGGTCTGTACAGCCGAAAATTGCAATAATAAGGCGATAATAAGAAATAGCAGAATGAAGGAAGCAACAGTCCATGCAATGATCCTGATGATCCTTCTTAACCAGAGTTTAATTCTGCTTTTGATTATTGCCATTATAGTAAAGTGTGTTCACTGTGCATTATAATAACATCAACGTCATGTATCTGGCTTTGTTTGATAATCAAACCTGACAAATATACAATTTTGAAAAAATTTATTATTCATTTACAGATATTAAAGCATACAATTTTTTCTTATTTTTTTATCGGGGTTAATTGATAGTTAATCCTTGCAGCGATTGAGTAGGTCAAAAAAGCAGGTTTATTGGCTATTTTTGCAGCCATTTAAAATCACCAACAACTACTCACCAAAAATTAATAAACTATGAAGTTGAAATTTACCCTGGCT
>SKVR01000142.1 GCA_007129355.1 Bacteroidales bacterium
AATGCCAGTATTTTTGCTTACTTTTGATTTTACTTAACTATATCCTCTTACTTATGAAAACTAAGTTAATCCTGGCAACTATCCTGCTTATGATGAGTACTAATCTGATTTTCTCGCAAAAACCTGCTATTATTCCTGAGCCCACCGTTTGGGAAAACAAACGGGGCAATTTTCAGTTCAGCGGCGAAATGCAAATTTTTGTTCCTGATGGGAATGATTTGCTGATGTCAAATTCTGTTTTTCTGGAAACTTTCCTTGAACGCATTCCGGGAGTCAATCTGCAGATCAGGAGTTACCAGCCAGATCAGGAACTTCCTGCCCGTGGCATTGTGCTGGCCCTGGCAGAAAATATTGTAAAGGCTGAACGCTACATCATGGATATCACCTCACGCCGTATACTTATAAAGGGTGATGATACTGCCGGTGTATTTTACGGGATTCAGAGTCTCAGACAGTTGCTTCCGCCCGAGCTGGAAAAACCCGAACTCGCTGCCGGTCTTCATAATGTAAGGGTTTCCAATATCTATATTGAGGATTATCCTCAGTTTGCTTACCGCGGAATGCATCTGGATGTTGCGCGTCATTTTTTTGATGTGGATTTCATTAAAAAATATATCGATTTGATTGCTTTGCACAAAATGAATACTTTTCACTGGCACCTTACCGAAGACCAGGGCTGGCGGATAGAAATCAAGAAATATCCATTACTGACCGAAATAAGCGCATGGCGCGACGAAACGCTCATCGGTCATGGCGGTCGACCGCCGTTTGAGTATGATGGCAAACGTTATGGTGGTTTTTATACCCAGGACGATGTGCGTGAGATTGTAGCATACGCTGCCGAGCGTCATATAACTGTTATCCCTGAAATAGAAATGCCCGGACATGCCACTGCAGTCCTTGCAGCTTATCCTGATTTAGGTTGTACAGGCGGACCTTATGAAGTAATTACACGCTGGGGTGTATTTGAAGATGTATTCTGCGCGGGTAATGATGATACTTTTGAATTTCTTGAAGATGTATTAACCGAAGTTATTGAACTTTTTCCGTCGCAATACATCCATATCGGTGGCGACGAATGCCCCAAAACACGCTGGAAAGAATGTCCCAAATGTCAGGCACGTATAAAGGAAGAAGGTCTTGCTGATGAATATGAGTTGCAGAGCTATTTCATCAGAAGAATTGAAAACTTTCTATTAAGTAAAGGCCGTAATATCATCGGTTGGGATGAAATCCTTGAAGGCGGGCTTGCACCACAAGCCACAGTTATGTCGTGGCGAGGTGTAAGAGGCGGTATTGAAGCCGCTCAAATGGGACATGATGTAATCATGACACCCACCAGTCATTGCTATTTCGACTACTACCAAGCCGATCCCGAAAATGAACCCCTGGCCATTGGAGGTTATTTACCCCTTAGAAGAGTGTATGAGTTTAATCCCATCCCGCTCGACCTTACGGAAGAACAGGCTAAACATGTTATGGGCGGACAAGGCAATGTCTGGACAGAATATATGAAGACATCTGACCATGTGGAGTATATGGCTTTTCCAAGGGCTATAGCTCTGGCAGAAGTTTTATGGACACCCAACCGAAAGCATAATTTTGAAGATTTTACCCAAAGACTTAATCACCATTTTAAGAGATTAGATGCATTGAATGTGAATTATTTCAGGGAATAGATGGATGGTTTATAGGTTTATGAGTTGATAAGTTGATAAGTTGAGTGGTTTAGTGATAGCGTTGTGCCGAGAGTATAAGTGATTCGGGATTGAAAGTTGCTGGTCACTGAGCCTGTCGAAGTGACTATACTGCGAAATATAATCGTGTATTTTGTTCCACATAAACCATTGCTGGAAGCTGCAACTCCCCCTTTCAAGGGGGTTGGGGGGATGTAAATTAAAAATCCCGGATACTTTTTCATAGCCATCCGGGATTTTTAGGAATAATTTTTCTTGATCAGTTTCTTACATTTCTTTCCCTGGTCCAGGTAGTGGAGCGTCCCAAAAATCGCATGCCCATAACAAAGCCCTTTATATTCATAGTGTTATTATCATCCATCCACATATATGCACTGTATGTTTTCCCACTCTCCGGGTCATAAATAGTTCCGTCTTTCCACTCCTTTGCACTGGCATTATAATTGAAATCTTTTAATAAAATAATTCCTTTCAGAGGTCGGCTACGCAAGCTTCTGTCAGGATTATCCTTATCTGTTTTAGCCCTGCCGTTTTCATCCAGAGGTTCATCTAACCAAACCAGCTTTCCCGCATAAGTACCGGCTGATGTTTTATAAATTTCCACCTGTGAGTTTTTCCCTTCTGTAAGCCAGATTCCCACAACCCTGTCAGCCTGGCTGTAAGCATTCACCGCAAAGAATGCAATGAACAGAAATGTGAAGATTGTTTTGTGTCTCATAAAATTATGTGTTTGATTTGAAATAATTTGGTTACTTTTCATATGTAATTAATCAACCTTAAACATGCGTGTAAAAGTACATAATTTCGTTTTACGAAATAAAAAACTGTCCATGAATTTAATGTAATATCTTATCTTCCAAGAAACTCATCCCTTTATTGAGATTTCTTAAATTTGTAGTTCAGTGCCATCAGAATTGAAAAAATCTAAACATATTTTATGCAACAAACCCATACAGAGGCGTTTCTTGAGAAGTTCAAAGAATCCTTTCAACAGAAAAAACTGGTTAAACTGACCATCAGCAAACCCAGAGATAAAAAGGCTGATCTTAAAAGTATCATCATCAGTCCGGTGAAGCTCAAGAAGGGGTTGTTGCTTAATTTTGTATATCACTTTAAAACCCGTGATATAACCAAAAATTTTCTTCTGGAAGATGCCGTGGGCAATATCCAGGAAGTCATGGATAAAGATTTTTCCCTTGCAGATATGTACACGGCAGAGGAAAACCTGAAACTTATGGTGTCTCCTTCAGGTAAAGTAAAGCTGAAAACCCATGCGGTAATCGTTCCCGTACCGGTTACCTTTTCCCACGACCGGAAAAAGGAACGGTTGCTGGAAGCGGCAGATAGTATATTCCTGCGCGAATTGGGCGTTACCAACCACAGTGGAGAAGTGAAACATGATATGAAGGATAAATTCCTGCAGATCAATCGCTACCTTGAGTTATTGCAACCGGAGATCAAGCAGTTACCGGCAGCTGAAGTCCTGAAAATTGCTGATATGGGTTCCGGCAAAGGTTATCTTACTTTTGCCCTTTACGATTACCTGGTAAACAGGGTAGGGGCGGAGGTGGAAATGACCGGTGTGGAGTTTCGCGATGACCTGGTAAAAACCTGCAATGATATTGCAATCAACTGCGGGTTTATAAAACTCGAGTTCCTAAAGGGTACCATAGAAGATGCAGAAATTGATGCTCCTGATATCCTTATCGCCCTGCACGCCTGCGATACTGCCACCGATGAAGCCATTTACCGGGGCATTCAGGCAGGTTCCTCGCTCATTGTTTGTGCACCCTGCTGTCACAAGCAGATAAGGAAAGAATTATCCGTAACAAGCGAACTCAGTGCCGTTTTAAAACATGGCATCCTGGAAGAGCGACAGGCTGAGATCATTACCGACGGACTGCGTGCTTTGATTATGGAAGTCCATGGTTACAAGACAAAGGTTTTTGAATTCATCTCCACCGAGCACACTCCCAAAAACCTAATGATCGTAGGAAGAAAAATATCATCCGGCAAGGCAATCAGAGAAAAGGCCCTGAAAAACATTCAGAAAGTGAAGGAAATGTTTGGGATAAGGGAGCATTATCTGGAGGGGCTTTTGAAAGATTAGTTTTCCCCTATTCGTGACGGGGCCACTAAAAGTGACCCCGGCACTTAGGGATTCCCCGCTGAGCGGAATTTCAAATTCCGCTCTGAAACACATTGAACTTGCAATTCAATATCCAACCTTAATTCGTAAATCCGGAGTAGAGACGTGCATACCGGCACGTCTCATAAAAACCCTAACCATGCTTCTGTACAGACGCGCATATCGGCGCGTCTCAAATACCTGCCGGGGATTCTTGCTGATATTTCCAACCGGGCTGCATTGCGCTGCAAAAATTATGTGGTTCTCACAGCCAGCAATGGGTGCAGCGCCCATAATCGTTATGGTTGCATGAATCTTTTATTTTTTACAAACCAAAACAACTTCTTTCTCACTAAATCCAGTCTGATTATTGTACTCTTCCTCGAATGACATTGTTTTTACTTGAAAACCTACCCTCTCCAATCTTTTTACCAAGCCATTAACAGAATAAATTCTTACATGATCTTCCTGCCCAAAATGCCTAATTCTGTCATTCGGCGAAGTAATTAAAGGATTTTCGTAAATATCGCCTTCTTTAAAAGGGGTTTGAATGAGGCATTTACCGCCTCGATCCAGGATTCTGTATAATTCTTGAATGGCTTTATGGTCATCTGGTATATGCTCCAATACGTGGTAGCATATTACAAGGTCAAAGCTTACATCATTAGTTTCGATTTGGGTAATATCATATTTTTTGTCGGCAAGAAAATCCCCTGAAAGATCAGATGCAACATATTCAATGTTTGCTTTATTTCTCAATTTACGAAACAAACTTCGTGATGGAGAAAAATCCAGTATCCTGATTCCAGTCTCCAAAAAGCCATCTTGCAAAATCTGGTAAATACGTCGGGTTCGTGGCAGACTGCCACAATTGGGACAAAGCCGTTCGTTGTTTTCTAAAAGAATAAACCTTCTGAGTTTTGCACCACAAAGATTACATTGATAACCATTCCCCAGATAAAAGATATAGAGACTTTTTCTTATTACAGGCTCCA
>SKVR01000306.1 GCA_007129355.1 Bacteroidales bacterium
AAGTGCAATATTGTAAAAAACCTCCAGTTCCTCACTAAAGTACCTGCCGATATACATCTTAACATCTTCTTCACCTGGTTTCCAGGCGGGTTCGAAGATCCGGTTTGCCCGGTGGTTTCCGTTCTGGTGCAGTGTCATATGATCAACCTTGCCTTCGGCATTGCGATGAAAAGTAACTGATGCATCTACCACTTTCAAATAGAAAGTAGAATCAGAACTGGCAAAAACTTCAACGGCACCCTGTCCGGTTGCCTGGGTCATCAGCTTTTCCTCTTCTCTTCTGAATTCAAGAATAAACCCCGGAGCAGCTTCCAGTTCATACCTCCCGGCGAGCTCATCAAACTTTTTCACATCATAAACAAATTCTTCCGGGGTTCCAGCCTGTTTCTTCTCATCATCCTTTATTTCCATCACATCCGCAAAGAATATTTCAGCCATTTTATATGCTATTTGACCTGAAAACTCACCGTTGTTGCTTTGGGTAATCACAGCCCCATTTACTTCAGGAAACATCATGAGCATCGACCGGTGGGCAATATCGGCACCACCGTGCTCAACCATCTTCAAACCATTTAGTTCCCCCACAATAAGGCCCCATGCATAACTCATAGTATCACCATCGTTAAGTATAAAGGGTGTTTGAAGTTTCTGCATCAAAGCAGCGTTGCCCAGCACCGGACTGTAGAAATTCAGAATCCATTTTTCAAGATCCGGGAGAGTTGAATAGATACCACCAGCCCCCATGGATGCAGGAATGTCCATGGCTTCTTTGTAAACATCATCTTCCGCTTTTAAATATCCCTGAGCATTGCCCGGAATGATATGGCCAGGGTTGGTGCGAACCAGTGTCTGGGTCATTCCCAGCGGCTGAAATATGTTGACACTCATCCATTCAGGATACTTTTCACCGGTTACGCGTTCTATAACCATAGCCAGCAGCGCATATCCTGTATTATTGTAATTGTAAGATTCTCCCGGTTCGTTTTGCAGGGCAGGCTGAAACTGCAAAAGTGGAATGATTTCTTCCAACCTGATCTGGTCGCCCATTTGCCTGCCGCCCATTAGCAGTGAATTCAGGTATTCACGGTAACCGCTGGTGTGTGAGATCAAGTGTCTTAACCGAACCGTTTCACCCAGATCGGGCAGTTCAGGGATGTATTTCCTAATATCATCTTCTACCGACAACAGCCCCTTTTCTTCGAGCAAGGCGATACCCATGGCAGTAAATTGCTTGGATGTGGAGCCGATATTGGTGGGCGTATTGATCTCGAAAGGAATACTGTGCGTAAGGTTGGCCATTCCAAAAGATTTCTGAAAAATAACCTTCCCATCGCGCATTACCATAACTGCACCTCCGGGTGTGGAAATATTATCAAATTCTTCAATGAGTTTTTCAACTGCTTCTTCATTTTGTTTTAAGGAAGGTTGAGCTTGAACCACACTAATATTCACTGAATGCAGCAATACAAAAGCCACCATATAAACTATGGCAGAAAAAATAATATTTCTTTTCATCGTTCTTTGTTTTTAAGTTAAAAATATTCTTAATCAGAGCTAAATATATGCCACTGTTATTACTTCATTAAATTACAAATACTTATAACTTATTCATAAATCAAGAAATATACTTATTTAAAAAAACACTGTCCATATATGAACAATATGTCCGAAAATGGATAACAACAGCCAGTACCGGCTATTTAACCTGAATCATTAAAAAGGAAAATTCAGAAATCTTATTACCTATAACAAAATGAATTGATTCGCGTCTGGTTAACTCCATCTCCTCACAATTTTTCTATATATTTGTCGTAATTGTTTCATACAAGCAGTCTTTTTAAGATATTATCAGTTCATTTGCTATGAGTAAGACAAGAGACATCTTTCTAATCCTTATTTTATTTTCACCCTTATTTTTTCTTTCATCCTGCAAGGTTACCGCACCCACCGGCATTGCCACAGATACCTGGTATATCAGCGATGCACAGAACATTGCCGTTCGGTTCGAATCTGACGGACGTGGAGAGTATGTAGCTTTAAACCGGGCTGTTGCTACTCCTGAAAAGTTACGCCACAGGCAATCCCGCAGCAGATCGACTCTTCGTATGAGCGGAAGACCCAACCTGCAGGGCAGAATGGCAGTTTATCATGACCGGTTTTACCTGACATCAGATGATGAAAGAATAGAATTCAGGCAATACTTCACCCGGGCATTCCCGCAGGCACCTTTTCGTTATGCTGACAAATTGTTTGACCAGATTACAACTGAAGAGGAACAATTTGGAAGTGCCCCTGGATTTTATTCATCTAAAACCATTGAAAAAAGAGAAAACAAGAGTTATAACCAGGTGCTATTTGATGTGGCAGAGGGAATTACCACTAATATATTGCGCAGAGATGTGCCCCTCAACCTTGATATTTATCAGCCTCGGGGCGACCATCAGAAAAACCGTCCGCTTGTAGTACTTTTACACGCCGGTGCCTTTATAGCAGGTGACAAACGCGATGAACTGGTATCAAAACTGGCCGAAGACTATGCCAGGCGGGGATTTGTTGTGGCATCCGTTAATTACAGGCTGGGGTATATTTTCCTGCCAGGGCGCTACTCAAATCTTGAACGTGCCATTTACAGCGCCATGCAGGATGTCAGGGCTGCACTCAGATATCTGTCGCACCACCATGAAAGACTGGGTATTGATCCCGATCTGGTTTTCCTTGGTGGACATAGCGCCGGAGGCATTCTCTCTCTCAAAACTACGTTTATGGAAGAACCTGAGGTGTGGCCGAGTGTGCGCGGAAGTGTACTCAGGATGCAATCCGACCTGGGTTGCCTCGATTGCTCTACCAACGACCTGCATGGCCCCTACAGCATAAAAGGAATTATTAATATGTGGGGAGCTGTTGATGATATCAGCATTATCAAAAGACACAACCAGGTGCCCATTTTATCTATTCATGGTGATGCCGATCTGGTAGTACCCTATGACTATGATTTGCCATTTACCAACGTGAGTCCAAGGGCCTCTGCATTTTTCTCAAGAAGACTGCACGGTTCAGCCAGTATATCAAGCCACACACGTTCGCTGGGAATAGATCATACCCTTTATACCTTCGAAGGACTGGGCCACGAACCCCATTTTGATGTTGAACATGAACTCATCCCTGAAAACTACACCATTATTCACGACCTGATTCTTGATTTTGTGAATAATCTGATCTTGCCACCCATGGACAGGTTCAGAGGGCCGGCTGCCATTACACAATATGATCCCGCCCCGGAATATCACTTCGAAACATCAAATTACGATGCTTATTATTTTCAATGCGACGATTGCATTATTGTAAATGAAACCGGCAATTTTGCCCGGGTGGTATGGCTATCAGAGCAAGATGAATACTATTTAAGGATTTCCGGGATCGGTCCAAACGGGCAGGTGATTACTGATACGCTGGATGTGAAAATGGCACCATAAGTAAAAAAAAGTCCGGGCGCGACTTTGAGTCGCACCCGGAATAATAGATACTGAATAGCTTTATCTAATCAACTACTGTTACAATCTCAAACCTTACACCCTGGTATTCTGCACCACCACTTCCTCTTCCGGCAGCAATGGCAACATGCATTTCTTTACCGTTTTCTGTTATTCTTGCAGCCATGAACTCACTTATACTTAACGGAAAACGATAAAAATCCCAGACATAAGTGCTCATTCCACGACTTACACGTTCTTTGTTGAAATATGATTCAAAACTTTGGTCATCAATTTCTATCGACCTTGGAGCTCTTGACTGAAAGATAATCTCACCTTCCAGTTCTTCAATGGTTCTTTGATAGTAACGCATAATTTCCAGTGGAGAACGACCCTCAGGTGCTTCACAAAACTGGCGGCGAATATCTCCGGCTATGGATTTTATGGTACTGTCGCTTTTAACCAGATAATACTCTTCAAATCCAATCTTGTCATCATACTTCACTTCACTATCAGCAAATATAGGAATGATATCGCTGATTAACTTTTCCTCCTTTACATCTGCATCTTCAGCACTTCTGGATTCTGTTGCCACTTGAGCAACCCCTCTTGCTGCTCTGGCAGGGTCCGCTACATCAACTCTTACCCTACATCCACTTGCTATTAGCAGGAAGCTAATAATCAATGTACTTACAGTAAATGTGTTTGCTTTTTTCATCATCTTTTAGGTTTTTTATTAATAACTTTTTTAAAACTGTGAATATTGGCATTAAAAAAAATCAGCGTTTTACAACCTGAATAATCCGTGAAACAAAACCACCGGATGTTTCAAGTTTCAGTATATAGGTCCCGACGGGAAGATCTGATATATCTACCCTTGTCTGGTAAAAATCTCCCTGTACAGTTTTTATAACTTTTCCGGAAAGGTCCATCAAAAAGATCCTTTCAATACTTTTATCTGACTCTATAGCAATGTAATTACGAGCTGGATTGGGATAAATCATTATACTTTCCGGGTTGACTTCTGAAACCAGGCTCTCCAGATCAAAATTGGCAGTGAGAATGACATCATTGGCCTGCATGATGTAAAAAAGGTATTGATCATGATGTATTTCATTCCCATCTTCATCGGTCCAGTTCACAAAAATATAGCCTTCGTTAGGATAGGCATCCAGATAAATTTCATCACCCATATGATAATAATCCTGATTTGGAAGCACCTCAATATATCCGGCCTCTTCGGGATTTACCACCCTGGTGAGTGAATAGGTCTGCATTTCAAAATTTGCAATAAGAATTAAATCATGTGCCGGCATTATCAGGGTTAATGAATCTGTA
>SKVR01000009.1 GCA_007129355.1 Bacteroidales bacterium
AATTCAGCAGTCGCGCTGCAATGGTGCTTACACCATATATGGCAGTCTGACCTGCCAGCCTTTTCATTGAATTTGTCATGCTTTCAGCTGAATATGCAAAGGTGCAAAATTATTTTGAAACAGGGTTAACATATTGCCTGATGCTCTTTTTGAGTTACAATGATTATCTTTAAGGTACAAAATCGTGGTTTTATGCAGCAAATCAAATTTAATATACATGTTTACCGGTTTAAAGCTTTGCTGGCCAATTTGATCATTGCGGTTCTCCTGCCTGTTGCTTCATGGGCACAGCTCCATGTTTTCGCTCCTGATCATGAGTGCACTCATCTTTGTGCTCATACCCGTATTTCAGCATCTTCCATTGGTATTTACGATCAGGATCCACGATTATATGATTATGATGTGAAATTTTATGGACTCGACCTGCATGTTGATCCTTCAACCACTTTTCTGGACGGTTCGGTAAGAATTCTGGCAGAAGTAACAGCAACGTCCATGAGTTATTTTGTTCTGGAGCTTACTGATGAACTTTCTGTAAGCTCTGTTGAGCATGGCGATGAGCTTCTTTCTTTTTCGCACCATAACCAGGTTCTTGAAATTGACCTTGGAGATAGCTTTGACGAAGGAACCATTATCGATATTACTGTTTACTATTCCGGAGAACCCCAGCCCGATGGGTTTTTTGCAGGAATAAGCAGCAGTAATAATAATTTCGGTGATCCGGTGTTGTGGACTTTATCGGAGCCTCATAATGCAAGACAGTGGTTTCCCTGTAAACAGGTATTGGAAGACAAGGCAGACAGCGTACACGTTACCATTACCACTCCACCCGGTTTTACTGCAGCATCCAATGGCTTGCTGACAAAGGTTACTGAACATCCCGACGGTAGAATGACCTATCACTGGAGAAGCTTTTACCCCATAGCCTATTATTTGATTTCCATTGCGGTTTCCAATTACCAGGAATACAATTTTTATGCGCCCCTTTCATCGGATCAGGATAGTGTTTTCGTTCAGAATTTTATATACAATTATCCCCAGGTGCTTGAAGCACAAAGAGAAAACCTGGAAAGAACCCGTGATTTCATGCAGGTTTTTTCGCAGATATGGGGCGATTATCCCTTTAGTTCGGAAAAGTATGGGCATGCCCAGGCTCCCATGGGTGGCGCCATGGAGCACCAGACCATGTCGACCATGGGCTCCTTTGGGTTTGATATTACAGCCCATGAACTGGCCCATCACTGGTTTGGCAACCAGGTAACCTGTGCAACGTGGAGCGATATCTGGATCAATGAGGGCTTCGCATCTTACGGCGAGTACCTTGCCCGTGAATTTATCCTGGGAAGAGAATCAGCCGACGGATGGATGAGTAACGCTCACAACAACATAAAGTCACAGCCCGGAGGCAGCATTTATGTTCCCCCGCTGGAGTTGTCAGATGTATGGAGAATTTTCAATGGTAGATTATCTTATCGTAAAGGCGCTGCCATGCTTCACCTCCTTAGGTTTGAGCTGGATGATGACGAATTGTTTTTCCATATTATGGAAGATTTTCAGCAAACATTTGCTCATGATGTGGCAACCGGAGATGATTTCCGAATGAGCATCGACCTGAATACAGGCGAAAGTTGGGAATGGTTTTTCAACCAGTGGTATTATGGTGAAGGATACCCCATATACGAACTTTTATGGTGGCAGGAGGATAATGATCTTTTTATCCGGTCTTCTCAAATTACATCAACAAACTATCCTTCTTTCTTTTTGGGCACGCTTGAGTTTAAAGTCAGGATAAACGGAGAAGAACAATATATCCGTGTGTTTCAGGATGAACCTTTGCAGGTTTTTGAGATACCCCTCAATGGCAAAGTTGAACAAATAGTATTCAACCCGCAATCATATATGCTTAAGGAATTTGTACTTATCGACTCAACAGGCATAATTGATCCCGGAAATCTTACCGATCTGAGTTTTGGGCCCAATCCCGTAATAGAAAGTCTTACCTTATATTTTGACAATAATTGGAATAACTCCCAATATTTCGTAAGCGACCTGCAGGGCAGGGTGCTACTCGAAGGGCGGTTGCTGTCAGATGAGCACACCATTTACATGGCAGGCCTTACAACAGGAATGTATCTGATAAAAGTTGTTTCTTCCAGGGGTGAGCAAAATACCTTCCGTTTCCTGAAAAAGTAAAACCACTTGTATATCAAAGATTTTTAACAAACCCGAGGGTAATTGTAGTTTGATCATCAAAATATACCCTGAGCAAGTATACCCCTGGTTGTAATGATGCTGCATCAACATTAATAAAAGAAATAACCGGCCTCATTTTTAATTCATTCTATAAAGATGTATTATGCTTAAATGAACCGAGCCATGACAATATCATTGACACACACGCGGATGATTATAATTCGCAGCATGGCAAATCATGCAGTGCGAGTATTATTGGCGAGCTCTCCACGCATGAGCGGGACAGGCATCTGACCGACTTAATAAAAATATAAACAGATGAACCAAAATATAATGATGCCTTATATTTAATCGCGTTAAAGATTTGCCGGTATTTTTTGTATTTTTGCACGGTTAAAGAGCGAAGTGCCAGTTCTGCTTTTATGAACCGCCGGATTCCTGCCTTTGTTGATTGTCAAACCATTGATCCCAAATTGTTAACCATGGAAAAGCTGACAAAAATAGTAGCCACCATATCAGATAAGAACTGCAGCGTTGAATTTCTGCAACAGATGTATGATGCCGGAATGGACGTTGTTCGTATCAATACAGCCCATCAAACACCCGATACTTCCATTACAATTATGAAAAATGTTAAAAAGGTTTCGGAAAAAATTCCCATTCTTATTGATACAAAGGGCCCCGAAATGCGAACAGTAGATTCTGACACCTACATTTCGGTTGAAGAGGGTGACATCCTTAAAATAAAGGGAGACCCTAAAGGCCGATCAACCGCCGATTGTATATATGTAAATTACGATGGCTTTGTAAACTTGCTGGAGCCAGGCAAAAGCATTATGATTGATGATGGCGATATCCAGTTGATAGTCAAAGAAAAACATCCCGACTTTCTGCTTTGTGAAGTTAAAAACCCGGGAGAGATAAAACCCCGCAAAAGTGTAAACCTTCCCGGAAGCCAAGTTGACCTCCCTTCTCTATCTGATAAGGACAGGAAATACATTGATTTCTCCATTAAACACAATATTGATTTTATTGCCCATTCCTTCGTAAGAAACAAGGAAGACGTGCTGGCCATCCAGGAAATACTGGACAAACACAACAGCCGGATCAAAATCATAGCCAAGATAGAAAACCAGCAGGGGCTTGATAATATTGACGAAATCCTTGAACATGTTTACGGTATTATGGTTGCCCGCGGCGATCTGGCCATTGAGGTGCCCGCCGAAAAGATCCCTGTTATACAAGCTGAACTGGTTGCAAAGTGCATACAGCAAAAAAAGGCTGTAATTGTTGCCACCCAGATGCTGCACAGCATGATTGAAAACCCCCGCCCAACAAGGGCCGAAATTACAGATGTTGCCAATGCGGTTTTCAGTGGCACCGACGCCATTATGTTGAGCGGTGAAACGGCATATGGTAAATATCCGCTTGAGTCCGTTAAAACCATGACGCGTTCGGCCCGCGAAGCTGAAAAAAACAGGAGAGTAATAATTGAACGTAACGTAATGCCCCATAATAATGATATATCCGTATTTTTATCAAAAATGGCGGTTCGTTCCATTGAAAAGATCAATACACGTGCTATCATTACAGATACCGATACCGGAAAAACCGCAAGGTATCTCTCGGCATACAGAGGCAAGTCACCTATTTATGCCCAATGTTATGATAAAAGGGTTATGCGTGAGCTCGCACTGAACTTCGGCATTTATTCCGATTACATGGATATTAAAATTTCCAAAAAGGATTTTATAAGATATACCCTCAACCGGCTTTCTAAGGCAGAAGAAATCAAGCCGGATGATCTCATTGCAGTGCTTGCCGGAAACTTTGGCAAAAATACAGGGCCATCTTTTGTGGAGGTCAGTACAGTGAAGAATATGCTCAACAGCGATAAATAATACATCTAAAGCTCTTCGGTTATGACCATAAAAACAGAAGACATAAACCTGGATCTCATTCGTAGAGCCATTAAGGAGAATCAAAAAGATTATCTGCTGGAAATTATTAGTGAGCTTTATCCAGCAGACATCGCCGAATACATGGATGACCTCACACTTGATGAGGCCAAATACATCTATACACTACTCGAAAAAGAAGAAGCCGCAGATGTGCTCATGGAACTGGAGGAAGACGTTAGGGAAAGGTTTCTTGAATCTTTTTCTACCCAGGAAATTGCCCGTGAGTTTATCGACAACCTTGATTCTGATGATGCTGCCGACTTGATTGCCGAACTGTCTGACGACCGCAGGGAAGAAGTATTGTCGCACATTGAAGACCGTCAACAGGCCCAGGATATTGCCGACCTGTTGGTTTATCCTTCCTCCTCTGCCGGTGGGCTAATGGCCAAAGAATTTATCAAGGTAAATGTAAACTGGTATGTGGCTACCTGCGTAAGGGAAATGCGAAAGCAGGCAGAAGAGGTGGAGGAAGTATATCACGTGTATGTGGTAAATGATGATGATGTGCTGCTGGGATTGCTTTCTCTGAAAAGTTTGCTCATAGCATCGCCCAGGGCAAAAGTTTCCGAACTTTACATAAGGGATGTTGTAAGTGTTAAAGCAAACCAAAAAGGCGAAGAGGTAGCCAATATCATGAATAAATATG
>SKVR01000139.1 GCA_007129355.1 Bacteroidales bacterium
CTTTCTGTACGGCAAATCTCCTTTTTTTCCTTAATGTGCTTGTTTCACAACAAGCATATCACCCTTAAATCCGGGAACACATTCCTGGCTGTCAACAAGAAGTGCACCCTATGGATAAAACCAAACAGTTTTACCCAATTTATCAAAACACCCGCAAAGGTACAAAATAATTTAAGTAATGTGGCAAGAGGGCATTAAGTTTAAGTTAACAAATTCACCAAACTAAAGCCTGGGGCGCTTTGCAGGCTTTTTTGACCCTTCATATATCTTGTAACCCAAAAAAGTACAATCGAGCTGTCCGTTAAAAACATCATGTTTTGCAATGGGTTTAAGCCCGATTTTGTGGGTAAGGGTTTTGTCGGGACTAATGATCCAGGCATGAAAGCCGGGATAGTTATGCTTGAAAGTTGAGCCGATTTTCTGATAAAATTCGTGAATGTTTTCGCTCTCAATTCTTCTGCCGTAGGGAGGGTTGAGAAGCAAGTACCCCCTGTTATGAGTAGGCTTGGAAAGGAAAAAGTCTTTCTTTTCCAGTTTTATTCGGCCCAGCAGACCGGCCTCCATGATGTTCTGGCGGGCCATGGCCATGCTTTTGTTGTTGATGTCGGAGGCTTCAATATGCGGAAGGGTATTTGCTTGCGCTGCTAAAGCCTCTTCCCGCAGGCTTTGCCAAAGGCTTTCATCATGATCCTGCCAGTGGCTGAAGGAAAAGTCTTTTCTGAAGGTGGCCGGGGCCATATTCAGCGCCATCATAGCTGCTTCAATGCTGAATGTTCCGCTACCGCTCATGGGGTCGAAAAAGGCCTGCTTTTTGTCCCAGCCCGAAAGCATGATGAGTCCGGCGGCCAGCACTTCATTCAGGGGAGCCGGCCCGGCCTGCTTGCGATAGCCTCTTTTGAACAGAGGCATGCCGCTGCTGTCGAGCGAAATGGAGCAGCTGTCCTTAAAAACGTAAACGTTGATCTTGATATCCGGATTGTCAGTATTCACATCAGGGCGGGCATTTGCCGTATCGCGAAAGTAATCCACAATGGCATCCTTACTGCGCAGGGCCAGGAAGTGGGTATTGGTAAAAACGGACTGAATGGCAACGGTAGAAATGGCAAAACTCTTATCCACCGAAAAAAACTCATCCCACCTGAATTCGTGCATCTTATCGTAAAACTCCTGCTGGGTTTCGAAGCGGAACTCGTACATGGGCCTCAGAATACTTAAAGCCGCACGGCTCCAAAGATTGGCCCTGTAAAGCATGGATTTATCGCCGGTAAAGGAAGCAGCCCTTTTCAGAGCCTGAACATCCTTTGCGCCCAGCGATTTGAGTTCAGATGCCAGCACCTCTTCTAGTCCGGAGAAGGTTTTGGCAATCATTTTAAATGATGAATTTTTCAAAAGTGCGGGTATATGGTGTGAATGAAATGGTTTTACTGTATCTGTCCGTTTATAATAACCGTTTCCACCTTGTTACTGCCGTAAGCATAGGGCATAAAAGAGTAGGTGGGTATGCGTTGGGTTATGAAAACATGGGCCTTTTTGCCCAGTGAAATGGTTCCCAGTTCGTGCTGCAGATCCATGGCGTATGCCCCGTTAAGGGTAGATGCATTGATGACCTCTTCGGGCAACATCTTCATCTTAATGCAGGCAATGGACATGATCAGCTGCATATTGCCTGATGGCGATGAGCCGGGGTTGTAGTCGCTGGCCAGAGCAAGAGGCAGTCCCGAATCGATCATTTTACGTGCCGGAGGGTATTCCATCTCCAGGAAGAAAGCTGCTCCGGGCAGCAGGCAGGGCATGGTGTCGGAATTGAGCAGGGCTTCAATTTCTTCTTCGCCGGTGAACTCCAGATGGTCTACCGACAGGGCATTATATTTTACTCCCACCTGTATACCTCCTGAAAAATCCAGCTCATTGGCGTGTATCTTGGGTTTCAGTCCATGCTTAATGCCGGCCATGAGTATGCGGTCGGTCTCTTCCTGGGTAAAGAATCCGCGGTCGCAAAAAACATCGATATAATCGGCCAGGTCTTCACCTGCTACTTCCGGAATCATTTCGTTAATGATCAGATCCACATAATCGCCTTGCCGGCCTTTGTATTCGGCTGGTACTGCATGTGCGCCCAGGAATGTGGATTTGATGGTCAGTGGGCTGAGTTCTTTCAGTTTGCGTATTACACGCAACATTTTCATTTCGCTTTCGGTGGTGAGTCCGTAACCGCTTTTGATTTCCACGGCGCCGGTACCCAGCATTTTGATCTCTTCGAGCCGTTCCAGGGCCTGTTCTATGAGCTGTAGTTCCGATGCGTTCTGCAACCGTTTGGCTGAATTGAGAATGCCGCCTCCTCTTTTGGCGATCTCTGCGTAAGAAAGTCCACGTATTTTATCAATGTATTCTATTTCGCGGCTTCCATCGTAAACGATATGAGTATGAGAATCGCAGAAGGAAGGGAACACCATTTTGCCGGTAGCGTCAATGTCTTTTACATCGCTGTGGGTAGCTATTTTGTAGATCTCACTTTTAGCAAAGCTTTCCATCTTTCCGAAGGCGCGAATGAGTCCGTCTTCGATGTAAAGCCAGGCGTTTTCGAGGGTTTGCAGATCGGCCATGTCCTTGCCGCTAACCTTTTCGCGAAAATCATATTCCACCTGCACCAGTTCCTTAATATTGCGAATGAGAATTTTCATAAATAAAGGTTTTTCTTTACAAAAGCAAAGATATGAAAGTTATATCAGAATGATACTCTTTCCCAGGGGCGATTGCTTCTGACTTATGCGGGCTGCCAGGTATCAATTTGCTGTTTACCATCTGATGATGGATTTACCTGGCGGGCTTGGTAATGTCCACCACCGGCATTTCCGCCATTTACCCAGAAGGGCTATAATATGGTAAAATTAGTTATTCCCAAATTCCGAATTGCTCATTCAGGATAAGCAAAAAAAACCATATATTTGTACGTGCTAAAGGTAAGCGTACATTTTACAACATATACAAATCTATACATTTAAGTTGCTGACAGAGCCATTGTTTTTGTTTACAGACGAAAACCACTATTTTGGCAAGAACCAGGAACATTTTTTTTGCCTTTTTCATAAATGTATATTTTAACAAACATTCAATCTAATCAACAATGAAAAGACGAGATTTTTTAACCAATTCAGCCCTTATAGGAACCGGTTTAACGCTTGGATTGGGATCAGTAATTAGTGCATGTAGCCGCAACTCTGGCAGATCAAGGCAGTCTGCAGCTGAACTGGGAATGTATTCTTTTGCAGAAAAAGCCCCGGATGGCAAACCATTGAGAGCTGCCCTTATAGGGTGCGGTGATAGAGGAACCGGTGCAGCATTTAATTTTCTGGATGCAGGAAATGATTTGTCTATCGTAGCATTGGCAGATGTTTTTGATGACAGGTTGCAAAGATGTCGTGAAAATCTGGAAACAGAAAAAAACAATCCCGTTCCTGACAATATGTGCTTTGTGGGCTTTGATGCCGCCGATAAAGTTATTGCATTAGATGTAGATGTTGTTCTGATTTGCACCCCTACCCATTTTCACCCCGAGCAATTCAGAGCCGCCGTTGCAGCTAACAAACATATTTTTATGGAAAAACCGGCTGCCGTTGATCCTGTAGGAATCAGAACCGTTATGGTTGCAGCCAGACATGCCGAACGTGCTGGTCTTACTGTTGTTACGGGCAATCAGCGCCGTCACCAACGCGATTACTGGGAAGCATATGTGCAAATTAAAAATGGTGCCATTGGCGATGTGCTTTCAGCTACGGCACATTGGAATCAGGGTGCATGGTGGAACCGGACCAAAAGAGCGGGTGAATCTGATATGGAATACAATATCCGCAATTGGTTCAACATAAAATGGTTAAGTGGTGATCATTTTCTTGATCAGGCAATTCATAACATCGATATAGCCACGTGGCTCACAGGAATGCTTCCCGAAACAGCAGTGGGATATGGAGGCAGGGCACGACGCCTGACAGGAGATATCTTCGACTTTTTTAGCGTTGATTACAGATACCCCAACAATAAAAGAATGTTGGCCACTGCCAGACAAATAGATGGCAGTGACAGAGATATTTCTGAATCTATAATGGGCAGCAAGGGTGTATGTTACCTTCAGGGAAATAATATGCGTATTGAAGATTATAACGGAGAAGAATTATGGAAATACAATTATGAAGAAAATCCGTTTAACAATCCATATTTGCAGGAGCACATTCATTTTGTTGAATCCGTAAGACTTAACAAGAAAATTAATCAGGCAGAAGAGCTGGCCAATTCAACGATGGTGGCCATCTTAGGTCGTGAAGCAGCCTACACAGGAAAACAAATTACCTGGGATGAAATTATGGCTTCTGATTTACGCTACGGACCAACCGAATATGCCTGGACTGACCTTCCATTTTATCAGGAAGGAGTTGCTCCAACTCCCGGACAAGATCCTGGTGCTCCAAGGTAAATAATTAAGTTGGCTTAACCTGTTATAATAATGAAATTTAGTTTTAGAAAAAAAGCAATCAACTGGAAATACTTAGCCATACTGGGATTTTTGATGGGTGCAATGGTTGTTATCATGTCTTCCAAAGCGATTAATTACACTTCAACCGATGAGTTTTGCATGAGTTGCCATGTGCATCCGCATGCTGAAGATGCCTGGCGATTGTCTTCCCATTATGACAATAAATCAGGGATCGTAGTGCATTGTGTGCAGTGCCACCTGCCGCCACCCGGAACTGTTGATTACCTTAAGGCCAAAGCAGTTACCGGGGCTCGTGATGTGTATGCGATGA
>SKVR01000290.1 GCA_007129355.1 Bacteroidales bacterium
CGGCATATGGGTGATTTCAAACTTGCTCATTCTGTGGTTTCTGATTATTTCATCGTATCCGGGAATGGTTTCTTCAACTACTTCCTCAACTTTGGATATGATTTCATGTACTTTTCCGTTTGACAGTCTCATTTGGAATTTCTCTAATGATCCGGCCATGCTTAATGTGGCACTCATTATGATAATTGCTGCGGTCAGGGTTATTTGATTAAGAGTTTTCATGACTTTGAGATTTTATGTTTTTATTTTTTTTGTTTCTTTGTATTGTTCTGCAAAGAAATAAGCACAAGGTGTGCCAAACGACATAATAAACTAATTTGCAGCTATTTACAAACCTGATTGGATTTAAAAACATAAAAGGCTAGTGTTTTAGTGTACGGCATAGGTCATACACCGTTCGATACCGAACACTTTTTAAAAATGGTGTGAGAAGTTTAAGGAATTTTTATCCTTTTTTTCTGAAGGAGCTGTTGGCCAGTTCGAACCATTTTTTGAAGACATTGCCATCGGGCTTATCTTCATAATAGCCATAACCGTAACCATATCCGTAGCCATAGCCATAGCCATAGCCATAGCCATTGCGGCTCATTTTGATATCATTGATTTCTATGCAGATATTTTTCAGATCAATTTTTTCAGCAAATTCATTAATGAAATCAAGACTTGATTTATCGCTGAAACCTTGTCTGATAATGTAAATGGTAATATCAGAGTTTTTGACAAGGTGAATACCGTCGGGAACAATTCCAACCGGCGGGGTATCAATGATAACGAAATCGTAAAGTTCTTTTACATCATTAAGCAATTTGCTCATTCTGTCTGATTCGATAAGTTCAGCAGGATTTGGCGGAGTAGGGCCGGATGCGATCACGTGCAGACCTTCCGCCTTGCTGACTTTTTGAATGATATCATCAAGTGTATTGCTTCCGATAAGATAGTTTGATAAACCGGGAGCTTTTTGAATGCCAAAATCGTTAAAAATTCTGGGTTTACGCATATCAGCACCAATGATAAGTGTTTTTTTACCTGAAAGGGCAATAACCGAAGCCAGGTTGATGGCTGTAAAGGTTTTTCCTTCCTGCGATTTTGTTGAGGTAACTGATACCACTTTATTTTTTTCACCGCTGGCAAAATATTGCAGATTGGCGCGCATAGCCCTGAAAGCTTCAGTTACGGGCGATTTATTATCATCTAAAACTACAAGATTAACTTCAGACTTCTTTGCTGCATTTTTATTATGGGGTATTACACCCAATATGGGAAAATCAACCGCATCGGTAACATCCTTTTTGTCATTAATTCGTGTGTCGAAGAAATCTCTTATGAGCAAAAATCCAAGTGGAATAACAAATCCCAGCACCAGTGCAATGGTGTAATTCAGTCTCTTTTTAGGTGATACAATACCGGCAAACCTTGCCCTGTCAATGATTTTATGGTCGGGCACATTGCTTGCCATGGCAATACCGGCTTCGGCGCGTTTTTCAAGGAGGTAATTGTAGGTTGCATCACTAAGATTAAACCGGCGCTGAATTCCAATTAATTCTCTTTCGGTACCCGGCAATTGATTAATACGGCTTTCTACCCGCCCTATCCTCTGGTTCAGATCGGCCATGAGAATCTCCGATGCACTTTGAATGCTTTTCAGGTTTTCACTCAGAGCCTGGCGGCTTTGCTCGATCTTTCGGTTGAGCATCTGTATGTTTGGGTTTTCCACTGTTGCACCCACCTTGAGTCGCGAACGCTCGGCATAAAAACCGCTGAGTTCGCTGATAAGGCTATTGAGCATCGGGTCGTCAATACCCAGTGCCGAAGGGCTGAAGACATCCCTGAAATCTTTATCGTTTTCAACGTAGTTAAGCAAATATTCGTAGTACTGGCGTTTCACGTTTTCAATGGCAACCTGGTTGTCGAGTCGCTGCAATTCAGTAAAAAGCTGGCCGGAAATCATCCCAACATCCATCAGTCCCTTACGCTGGCGAAATTCTTCAAGCGATGACTCGGCAAGAAACAATGAATCAGAGACTACCCCAATCTGCTGGTCAATAAAGCGTATGGTGTTTTCGGCAATGGTATTTTTTTCCTGAAGGCCTTGTCTGATATAAACCTCCGTAAGGGTGTTAAGAAAATCAATGGCCCTTTGCGAGTTGGTTGCTTCAAAGGAAAGCTGCACAATAGACACTTCATTGTTGAGAGGTTCAACACTAAGTGAAGAAAGATAGCGCCCGGGAAGCGATGCCAAATCATGTACAACAAAAACAAACTCTCTCCCGATGTGGCTCTGGGGCCGGAAATTTTCACTTTTCACAACCCTGAAACCATAATTTTCCGATTGATGGTTTTCTCCAAATCTCAGTATGTGATTGCTTCCGCCATTTCTGAAAGAAAATCTTTTCCCGTCCGACATGTTAAGTTCATAGGTGTCTTCTGAAAGGATACTTACGTTGAATGGCCGGTTATAAAGGGGTGACTGGTTATCGTCCCATTCAACACGAAACGGGGTATTCTGATAGATCTCAACCGTTCTGATTTCTCCAACTACCCTACCTATGTTGTAGTACGAAACATTCACATCCATTTTCCTGATGGTAGTATCAACCAGCGAGAATGATCTCAAAACAGCCATTTCGTTAAAAAGGTTGTTGCGTTGATAGAAGAGATCCAGCTCTCCCATGATTTGCCCTGGTCTGAAGCCTCCTTTGCGGTCATCGCGAACAAGTACCGTTGCCCTGGCGCGGTAAACTGTTTCAGAAAACTTATTGATAAAATAGGCGATGGCCAAAGCGACCGTTACACTAATTACAAACCAATACCAGAATCGGGTGTATTTAAAAACCAGTTTGCGGATGTCAAGCGTTTCTTCGCGAAAGGGATCTTTATTCATTTTTTTGCCTTTGCTGCTGTTGGATAATTGATTATTGAATAGTTAGAGATGCCGGAGCATATTTATGAAAAACTTTTTGTTGCTTTTGTTCAGTTTCCTAAGAAATTGATGAGCAGTAGTGTAGTTGAGATAGCTGAGAATACCACCCCAAAAGGAAATTGTGCAAATCCAAGGCGTTTTACCTTGTGGGGCTCAACATATACAATATCGTTGGGCTGCAGATAATAAAACTCTGATGCAACAGCCTTGGAATCAGTAACATCGAGTGTGGCAAAAGTAGCTCCCTGTTCTGTTTGCCGCACGATATTTACCTGCCTGTTGCCATAGTCGGTCATATCACCTGCCAGACCTATGGCATCCATAATGCTAAACTGATTGTCGTATATATAGTAATTTCCGGGTCTTCTGACTTCGCCGAGCACGGTTATAGAAAAGTTGACCAGTTTGATAACTACTGTAGCACCAATAAGGTACTCTTCTATCTGCTCTTCAATTTTTTTGGTTGCCTGGGCAATGGTCTGGCCGGCAACTCTTACATCGCCAAGTACCGGCATTTTTACAGTACCATCGTCTGCCACAGCATAACCATGCAGAAACACGCTAATATTGTTGCTTCCACCCGATCCGGCACCCATGCGGCGGGTTTCTTCATTGTTGAATATCAGATCTGATTCCTCATCAAGGGTTAAAACACGAATATGCAGTATGTCGCCAGGTTTAATAAAATAATCAGGGCGGGAAAACATTAGTGTATCAGAAACTTCAGCCTGGTGTTGCAGGTATACCAGTTTTTTATGAGGTGTACAGGAGGTACCTGCCAGAATCATGATAAATATTGCAAGGAAAAAATTACTGCTTTTCAGATTTACTGCTCCGGTGATTGAATTCAAAGGTTTTAATATCATAAAAACAATTGCATTAAAGGATTAACAAAGGTTTTAAACCTGTTAAGAATCAATATGTCGCACAAAATTACAACTTTAAATGAATCTGCTTCGTTTTTTAAGAAAGGGAATCGGCTTATAGTTAGGAAAACTCCAATTTCACAACGGTTTGAGCAGCAAATTATTCTGTTACTTAAGAATTTCCGGGTTATTAAATCATTTTTCTGTCAGATCACATAAAAAAACCGTACATCATTCTTCCAATCATGAAATAGATAAAAAGACCAACAATATCGTTGGATGTGGTAATAAACGGTCCGGTGGCAAGTGCCGGGTCAATTTTCAGCCGATCGAGTGCCAGGGGCACAAAAGTGCCGAAAATGGAAGCAAACAAAATAACGGTCATCAGTGCAACACTCACGGTCATACTCAAAGCCAATGATGGCGCAAAGAAAAAACTGTACAACAGTAATATTCCTGAGCATACCAATCCGTTGATAATACCTACGGAAACCTCTTTCCAGAGTTTGGGCAAAATACCACCGGCAGCAATGGTATTATTGGCAAGACCCTTTACAATCAGTGCAGAGGACTGCACCCCTACGTTTCCTCCCATGGCGGCAATCAGTGGCATAAAGAACGCCATTTCGGGGTATATACTTATCTGATCTTCATAATTACTTATTACCCTTGACCCTACTATTCCGCCAAACAAGGCCACAATGAGCCAGAAAAGCCGTCCCTGGGTAATTTCCCATATCTTATCGCCTGATTCGATGTTCTGCGTCATACCCGACATCATCTGGTAGTCTTTCTCAGCCTCTTCCTTGATAAAATCAACCACATCATCGATGGTAATTCTTCCTATGAGTCTTCCCAGCTCATCAACTACGGGCAGCACCACAAGGTCATATTTATTCATGATATTGGCTACCTCTTCGCCTTTTTGGTTTGCTTTAACACTTACAACATCCCTTATGTAAAGTTCGGAAACTTTTGCCCTGGGCGATGCTATGAGCA
>SKVR01000179.1 GCA_007129355.1 Bacteroidales bacterium
TTCGATCAATGTACTATCTAAAGTAATTAACCGGGTACTCGCTCGCTTTTTGTTTGTCAATATCAAATATTTTCAAAGAACTATCTTTTCTATCCTGTTTTTAACCCCTTCTCTCGAAATGGGTCCCCGTGTTTGGGGAGTGCAAAGGTAAAAACCTTTTTCTATTTGACAAGAGTTTTTTTGAGAAATATTTTACGTCCTGTCGTATTTTGTTGTTTGCCAGCATTTTCGAATCTGAAAAAAAATGGCACTTATCAATGAACTTAAAAAGGGTTGGAATCTTCTTTACAATCTCTATTGCAAAAGGGTTACAAAGATACTAATTCTTAGCGAAAACTCATCAAAAAAAGATGCCTTTTTTATCAACACCCTCTAACTATCTGATTACGTTGAGATATGGGGAAAAGTTACTATTCGGATAGCTTTTCAACAATATTTTCAATACTCACACCTTCGGCTTCCGCCTTATAATTGCGCACGACTCTATGTCTGAGCACATCATTGGCAATAGAATTTACATCTTCTATATCAGGTGAATATTTACCGTTTATCGCTGCATTGCATTTGGCACCCAGAATAAGATATTGTGATGCTCTTGGCCCGGCACCCCAGCTAATATATTCTTTTGCTAAAGGGTGGGCATCCGGCGATGTGGGTCTGGTTCTGGATGCGAGCCTTACGGCGTATTCTATAACATTGTCAGGAACGGGTATTTTCCTTATCAGCTTCTGAAAGAAAATTATATCCTGTGCCGTAAGAACTACTTCAAGATCTTTCCGGATGTCGGCAGTGGTAGTTTTAACTACCTGAACTTCCTCTTCAAAACTTGGATAATCAAGCCAAACATTAAACATAAACCTGTCGAGCTGAGCTTCTGGTAAGGGATAAGTACCCTCCTGTTCAATAGGATTTTGTGTAGCCAGTACAAAAAACGGATCATCCAGTTTATAAGTTATACCTGCTGCAGTGACAGATTTCTCCTGCATAGCTTCAAGAAGTGCCGACTGAGTTTTGGGAGGTGTTCTGTTGATCTCATCAGCCAGGATTACATTGGCAAAAACCGGCCCTTCGATAAATCGAAAATTTCTGGTTTCATCCAGAATTTCGGTACCAATAATATCGGATGGCATAAGGTCTGGGGTAAACTGAATACGGTTATATTTCAAACCTAATGTTTGCGCAATGGTATTTACGAGCAATGTTTTTGCAAGACCGGGTACCCCAACCAGCAAACAATGACCACGGCCGAAAATTGAAATAATGACTTTTCTGATTACTTCATCCTGCCCTATAATTACCTTACCAATCTCATCTCTGAGCCTATTATAGTTAATAGCAAAAGCATCAAGGGCTTCCACATCTGATTTGAATTCCATATAATTAATTTAACAGGTTAACGATTACCTGGGTGCCTGGGCTACCCTATCCGTCCACTGGATGGAAAAATCACAATTCAGATAGATCTCGTTAATTGAGATGTAAGTGTTTCCAATCCTTCTTTTGATCCAATCTTGCACAACCTTCATTTTTTCTTGGTTAAGGGCTAATTGCTGAACAAAATCATAGTCTCCATCCATAGAAGCAACATGTGCATCTATGCGCTTGTTCACTTTGACAATCCTGAATGCCTGTTTTCCTTCTTCAGTCACCTTGGGCACCGGACTTGAAATTTGCCCTTCATCAAGCCTGTCGATTACAAAAAATAAATTCTGTTCTATTTCTTCATTCTTAAATCGTGTTGTATTTGTGAAGGGATTAATCATAATTCCACCATTGACTTTACCGGGGTCATCAGAAAATTTCAGTGCAGCTTCGGCAAATGTAATTTCTTCGTTATTAATCAACCTTCTTATGCTGTCAAGTTTATTTCTGGCATTACTGAGTTGCAGAGGAGATATCTTGGGTTGCATCAGAATGTGCCTGACATTGATTTGCTCCCCCCTTCTTTCTATCATCTGTAAAATATGGTATCCGGCTTGTGTTTCAATAATTTCAGAGATTTCTCCGGGTCTGAGACCAAAAGCTGTGGCTTCAAACTCAGGATATAATTCACCTCTTCCGTAAAGACCAAGTTCGCCCCCTCTGCGCGCAGATCCAGGGTCTTCAGAGTAAAGGATTGCGAGAGTGCTGAAACTTTCGCCCTGGAGAATTCTTTCCCTGAGTTCATTAAGTCGTCTTTTGGTTTCAGCAATTTCATCCTTCTCTACCGGAGGTTTAATAACAATCTGAGCCAGTTCGGTTTCGCTTTCTACAGTTGGGATGCTATCGGGGGGCAAACTATTGAAAAATCGACGTACATCGGAAGGAGTTACTCTTATATTTTGTGTAATCTGAGCTTCCATCATCTGGCTAAGCTCCTGTTCTCTTATGAGTGGTCTGAACTCATCTTTAAGTTCTTCAATGGTTTTTCCATAATATGCTTCGAGTTGTTCTCGTGAACCGATTTGTTGAATAAAAAACCTGAGACGTCGCTCAAGGATTTGCTCTACCTGCATATCAGATACTTCAATACTATCAATAACTGCCTGGTTGAAGAGAAGCTTCTGATAAAGCATTTCGTCTAATAATTCGCACTGGGGGTTTGAACCAAAAGTGATTCCCTGAGATTCAAGCTGTCTTTGCTGATTGAATAAATCCGATTTAAGAATAGCACTATTACCAACAACTGCAACTACCCGATCGATAATGACCTTTTCCTGGGCTACTATTTGCGAAATGAAACTAAGAATGAATACTGTGGCTATAAAAGCCGAATATAGATTTTTCATTATTTTTAAAAAGTTTAATTTTAATTTTCAAAATGAAGCCCATGAAGTAATGGGTTAATAAACTTCAAAACTTCCGTTGCTGGCTGCATTTTTAAAAAGTTCATGTCTGAATTTATTTATTAATTCCTGTTTTCTGTGGTTAAGGATGATTGCTTTAATGTTATCACTTTGAAATGCTATGGGTGACGCACTTCCCTCAAGCCGGTAATCAATGATATGTAGGAAATAGCGATAGAAGTCATCTGTTCTTTCCAGAAAACTGTTATTTCTTAAGAAAGACTCCGTGTTTTGTGGATTTACAGGCATATCCCTTAAGATATCAGAGAAAACAAACCATGCATCACTATCGAGAAAATAACTGGCAGCATTATTAATACAATACTCTTCGAGAGAGATCAAGTCCTGCTCACTTTCAGATCTTATGAGTCTTCTTACTGTATTAATCTCCGGTGCATCAAGAGGAAGTTTGACAAACTTAACCTGTACAATATGGTCTCTGAGTTTAAACTCATCCTGATGTTTTTCATAATACTCAGCCATTAGCTTAGGGGTAATAACAGTATCCAGGTTTGCTTTGATGTAGTGATTTTCATAGGAAAATATGATAAGTGAATTTCTGTAATTCTCAACTTTCCGCTGAAAATCGGCATAGTCTGCGGTCAGATTTTTTTCTGCATCCGCAAGATATACCTGCTGCCTTACCCAGTTGTCAATATATCTTTTGATTATAACAGCACTATCTGCAGCATTGACGCCAGGGGTTATTATTCCCTGAAGATCTGATTTATAAAGGTATTTGTTATTGACCCTGGCAACTCTCTCGTCAGCACTTCTTCCACTAAACCAGGAGCATGCTCCAAAAAAGCTTGTCGAGAAAATAATTAATATGACAATGAATTTCTGCATCCACTAAAAATTAATACTATTATGGGAAACGTTTATTATTCTCTAATGTTATATAAATTATTCCCCAATCAACAATTCAAGGGCATCGGTATTAACGATGTATTCATATTTGCTGCGCAATTCCTTTACCCATTTTTTCTCCAGGTAATTCTGATAATCGGCAATTACGAGGCCGCGCACTTCATTCATCTTTTTGGGTTGTGAAGGTAAAAACTCATTTACCCTTACAACGGCAAAATTGTTACCAGATTTAATAACATTCGAAACCCCTCGTCGGGTATCTGTTTCTGAGAGCAAAGGATTCTGTTCAGTTTCCATGAGTCCTTTTTCTGATGATACCTCAAGTTGAGAAGATGAATTGAATGTCTTCATAAGTTCATCGTGCGAAATATCCCGTCGTTGTGCTCTGCGGATTTGCTTTCTGCCTGCCTTTGCTGCCTTTTCCGAATTGAAGGTATAGATCTCAACATCGAACCGGTCATTCCACATGTAGTTTTCAATATTATTTTCAAAAAACTCCCTTAATCCGGTCGTGTCCTGCATGGCCTTGCTCCATACCTTTTGATCTGTAAGCTCAAAGAGTAATATTCCATCATGATATTCTTTCATGATCTGCCTGAATTCAGGATACTTATTCTTCAACTGACTTTCTTCGTAGTCAAGTAGATTCTGATCACGGAAATTCAGATACATAGTGTTTACATAATTTCTAACAGATTCAGGGGTCCTCATGGACTGAACAATTGCAAGGTAATTTGCGAAATCCTGCTGAGTAAAAGTATTATCAGCAAATGAGAATAACAGGTCATTATGCCCATCTAACAGGCTCTTATCCCATCTTCCCTGGAAAACACTTTCATCAACCACTTCAAAAAATATTTGAAGATTCTGACTATATTCGCTGAAATCATTTTCATTCTTTATTCTCTCCAAAACTGCATTCTGGCTAAGTTTTGCCCTGTTGTCTCTGCTTATCCTGTTTTTGAGATCAGCTTTTGCTTCATCCTCAGGAGGCAAAGTTTTATCTTTTAGTTTTATCAGATGCCACCCGAATTGTGTTCTTACGGGTTCTGATATCTGTTCTGGTTCATTAAGTTCAGCAATTGCTTTAATAAATTCAGGTACCATTCTGTTGGAAGTGAAAGCGGGAAGCTCTCCTCCTCTTCTACCTGACGCTTTATCATCAGAGAACCTTTCGGCCAGGTTTTCAAAATCTTCCCCATCCAACACTTTCTGATAAATTTCTTCAACCTTAGCTTTAGCCTGTTGCTGATTGGTTTCAGGAGCGTCTGCGGCAACATTAACCATGATATGAGCCACACTGGCCTTTCCCATAGCAGGCAACTTGTCAGCAACTTTTATAATATGATAGCCAAAACTGGTTCTTACCGGCATAGAGACTTCATTTACCGGGGTATTGTAAACTACATTTTCGAAAGGATACACCATATCCATCACAGAGAAATATCCAAGGTCGCCTGAATTGCCACTCATGGCGGGTCGGTTGGCTGTTGCGGTCATTCCCTTGGCTGAAGGATCATCTGAATATTCTACTGCAAGAGCGGAGAAATCTTCACCAACTAAAATTCTCTCTCTAAGGCTCATAATTTTATTCCATGCAGCCAGTGTATCGGCCGGATCAGCATGTTCTTCAACAGAAATCAGGATATGTGAAGCTCTCACGTCATATTGTAATCGTTCGTATGCTTCTTCAACTAAATCTTCAGCAATATTCTGATCACTCAAGTAAGGCTGGGCCAGTTGCTGACGATATCCGGCAAGTTCATCAATGAAGGTTGCATGGGTATCGAGTCCAAGCTGAATTGCTTCATATACCTTTAGATTGAAGTTGACAAACAACTCAAGATATTCATCAACGGATCTTGGGTCCATAACCTGCGGATTGAGATTGTTTTTTGAATAAACATATTCAAATTCCGAAACCGTAATCTCCCGATCATTAATTTTCAGTAAAACAGGGTCATCTGAAGTTATACCTGCAAATGACTGAAAACCAAACAGTAAGATAAACAATATAAATCCGCATAATCCTTTTATCAGATTCAGGTTTTTCATAACATTCTTTTTTATCTGTTTATAATTTAAACTTAGAGCTTATCTTGAATAGTTAGGGGCTTCGCGTGTTATTTGCACATCGTGCACATGACTTTCTCTGATTCCTGCATTTGTAATTCTGATAAATCTTGCTTGCTGAAGTTTTGAAATATCAAAAGCACCACAATAGCCCATTCCTGCTTTGAGTCCGCCAACCATTTGGTGAATTACTTCTGACAAAGTTCCTTTATAGGGAACACGGCCAACAATACCTTCAGGAACCAGTTTTTTAACGTCATCTTCTACATCCTGAAAATAGCGATCTTTTGAGCCGGACTGCATGGCTTCTATGGAGCCCATTCCACGGTAGGTTTTATACTTTCTCCCTTCGTAAATAATAGTTTCACCCGGAGACTCTTCAACACCGGCAAACTGCGAACCCGCCATAATGGCAGAGGCACCGGCAGCAATGGCTTTTACAATATCACCAGTATATCTGATTCCCCCATCGGCTATGATGGGAACACCACTTCCATTGATTGCCTGTGCAACATCGTAAATGGCTGTAAGCTGCGGAACACCAACACCCGCAACAATGCGTGTTGTGCAAATAGAACCGGGACCGATTCCAACCTTTACGGCATCTGCGCCGGCTTTTACAAGGTCTTTGGCTGCCTCTGCGGTGGCAATATTTCCAACAACAACATCCAAATCCGGGTATTGTTTTTTGATGGTGCGTGTCATATCCAGTACACCCCTTGAGTGCCCATGGGCAGTATCTACAACAACACAATCAACACCGGCTTTAACCAGAGCATCTACCCTGTCAAGCGTATCGCGTGTTACTCCTACCGCAGCTGCTACACGTAGCCGACCTCTTTCGTCCTTACAAGCATTGGGGCGCTCCTTAATTTTTAATATGTCTCTGTAAGTAATTAGTCCAACCAGATGATAATCTTTATCTACAACAGGAAGTTTTTCAATCTTGTGTTCCTGAAGAATCATTTCTGCATCTGAAAAATCAATAAACTCAGATGCTGTGATCAGATTTTCACTTGTCATCACTTTGCTGATGGGTTTCGCAACTTCTTTTTCAAAACGCAAATCCCTGTTGGTTATAATACCAACCAATTTATTTTCAGCATTTATAACCGGAATTCCACCTATTCCGAATTCTCTCATTATCTGAAGAGCATCACCCACCAGGGCATCTTCGGGAAGTGTAACAGGGTCTATAATCATTCCGTTTTCCGACCTTTTAACTTTCCGAACCTTGATGGCTTGTTCTTCTATGGTCATGTTTTTATGCAGAACGCCTATACCACCTTCCTGTGCAATGGCAATGGCCATACGCGATTCAGTAACAGTATCCATGGCAGCAGAAACGACTGGAATTTTCAGAGAAATATTCCTGGTAAAAAGAGTATCCAGTTTTACATCGCGGGGCAATACTTCTGAGTAGGCAGGCAACAAAAGAACATCATCGTAGGTAAGACCTTCACCGATAATTTTTGATGTATGGTTTTCCATTGGTTTTTTGGGGATTAATTTAAGGTGCAAAAGTATGAAAATTTAAGCATACCACATCTAAAAAATACTAAAATCAAAAGCTCTCCAAACACCTGAATATCGGAGAAAAATCAAAGTTGTGTCTGAAACCGGAAAAAATCATCTGACCAAAACCATTGTGCCCGGTTTCTCATGACTTTTGCCTGAATGATCTGAATATCTTATTACGTAAGAATAAACCCCTGCAGGAGCTTCACGACCGTTTATTCTTCCGTCCCATCCGGAATAATGATCATCAGTTGTAAAAATGCGTTCACCCCAGCGATTAAATATGGTCATGTTGTAAGAGGATGGTGTGAAAAACGCAAAACGAGGTTTAAAAATGCGGTTTTCAGCAATGGCACTTTTTGGTTTAAATGCATTGGGAATAAAAACATCCGTTTCCCTTTCCAGTGTGGCAATGTTTGATAAAACAAATTCGGGCCCGGTGACATGATCTGAAGGCATTTCAACTGCCATAATGCGGTAATTTATCACTCCGGATTGCTCATTTTCAATAAGGTATGATAAATTGTCACTGTATGATCGGGTAAACGGATCGACTCGGTCAAGTATTTCAAACTCATTCATTCCATGAAGTTTACGTAAAAGGACATATTCATACACACCATGTTCCCAGCCATTGTAAAAATTCCATTCAATTACATTTTCAGAAACTGATAAAGGATTTACTGATGTATAAATAGTTGAAACTTCATGGCTTGTAAGTACATGTGCCATGCAGGAATCTAATACCTGAACCCGATATTTTTCAGAACGTTCGGATGCCAGGGGATTATTATCATCAAATCTGATTCTGTCACCTGATGAGAATAATGTATCTGAACTAACAAACGCATTTTCACCACTATCCCATCGTTGAAGTATATATCCTGCCCCATCAACTGAGCTATCCACCAGCAAATCCATCTCAACATTTTCAGAACCTGCATCAAGACTAAGGCGTCTTACCTCAATAAACATTGGTGCCGGAGCAAAATTCACATCAATGCATCTTGCATTGGATGTTGATGAAATGTTAGTTTCAGAATGATAAGAACGTAAATTAAAACAATATTTTCCTTCTTCTTCGACCGGAAAAAACAAGTGCTGAGCATTTACAGCAACTGCTGTTTGATTTGTAAACCCCTGATCATTGAATGACCAGATTACGTTTGTATTATCAAAAGGAACCGGCAAAGGTACAGGAGTTCCGGCAGATGTGGTAACCTCATAATTATTCCAACTGATAAAGATTTGTCGGTTGCAAATATCGTATTCAGGTAACTTTTGAAAAATGGTTTGATGTGCCTCATTACTCACTGCAAAACTATCTTCATTTGGATCCCTGGCAACCACATAATAGGAATATGCTTTATTTCCGGCATTAACTCCTGTATCCAGGTAAGATGATTGAGTGAGGGGCAGCTGAATGATTGGAGCATACCTATCATCATCAAGCCTGCGGTGAATTTCAATGTAGCCATCCTGCACATCAGTTTCCAATGTCCAGCCAATGATCACATGATTGTTTTCATTCACACTCACGGAGTCCAATGTAATGAATGACTCTGCATGTGTAGCTGGTAAAAAGACAAAAATAAGAAGTATTGTTGCCAGGCAATACATCCATTTTCCAATGAATTTTATATTTATTTCTTTTGTTCTCAATCTATAATTTACTTGTTTTGAAAGCTCAGAATCACCCTAATTATTTTATCCCACCACTAATTCTATCATTTGATCTTCGTGGAGGTACTTTTCAGCAGTTTTCTGGATATCCTCAGATGTGAAGTTTTTCAGTGTTTTTAAATAATCTTTGAACCATTCATAATCCTGACTGAAAAGAAAGATCTCTTTAAACCTTTCACTTTGCATGAAGGGTCCGTCAAATGAACGTAAAAAGCTGCCCGACAAATAATTTCTCAGCATTATAATTTCATGTTCACCTGCCGGGTTCTGACGCAAACGCCTAAGTTCATTGTATACTTCTTCCAGTGCCTTATCTTTTACCTGCTTACCCACCTGTGACCCAATAAAAAAGTACGCTGCTCTCAAAAGATTTATAATGGCAGAGTTGATGCCATATGTATAGCCCTTTTCCTGCCGGATGTTTCGCATAAGCCTTGATCCAAAATAACCGCCAAGTAGTGTATTGGTTATGGAAAGCATATGATAATCAGGATGGTCACGATTAATCATCAGCTTACCGACTCGAATGGCCGATTGTAAGGCTTCTTTTTTTTCGATGTAATGTTTTGGGTTTGTCGGTATTTGTGGTTTAATAATAATATTCTCCTGCTGTTTCTGATGTTCCCAGTAAAAGTTATCAAGTGTCTTATTTATAATCTCTACAATCTCTTCGGGATAATTCCCGGCAATAAAGCAAACTGCATTTGCAGGATAAAAGATTGCTTGATGAAAGCTAATAAGATCATCCCTTACAACCTTTACAAAGTCATCATCTTCAAGCATTTTACCATAAGGATGCAAAGGACCAAAGATAAGTTCAGCAAAATGCATGCGAGCAATGTACTGTACCTTTCTCTTGTTTACCAGATACTTTTGCTTTCGGTTTCTGAGAAAAATATGCATTTCATCTTCAGGGAAAACAGGCATGGTAATAATCTCCAGCAAAAGCTCAAGTGCTGGTTTAAGATGTTTGGTGAGGGATACAAAACCAACAGAGATAATATCTTTTTGCGCATCGATCTGAAGCGAAACTCCATAAAAATCCCACAACTGATTAATTTGTTCTGATGTTTTGTTTTTTGTGCCACTTTTAAGAAGATTGGCAGTGGTGAATGCCTGTAAGGGTTTCGATTGATGGCAGCTTCCTGATTTAAATACCAGCTCAAACTTAATGATTTCCTGGCTCCCTCCTTTTTGCATAAATACAGGGATTCCATTTTTCATAAAACTGGTTTGTGGTTGCAGAAAATTTACATCTTCAATGAGTTTCAGTTCAGGCGCAATAGATCTTTCAGCAAACGGCATCAGTTATCGTTTTAAGTTCATTTTTATTTATTTGCCCTGTAATGCAAAACATTAGCTTTGTAAGGATTAAGAATGTCATTAGCCGCTTTTTGAAGTTCGCCGGCATCAATGGCAAAATACTTTTCAGTCTGGTGGTTCAGAAGATCTGCATCTCCAAGAAGTTCGTAATATGCGAGATTCATTGCCTTTGAAAGTATACCTGCTTCAGCAAATGTATTGGAAGCTTCCAGTTTATTTTTTACCTTCTGAAGTTCCCTTTCTGAGACCGGATTGTTTTTCAAATTCTGCAATTCTTCCCAGATTGCTTTTTCTGCATTTTCAATGGATTGATCCTTATGTAATTTTCCCATAACAGCCAGAAATCCATTATCAATGCTACCGGTAATCCAGGCATTGGCTTCGCTGAATATTTTCTTTTTCTTTACAAGGTTTTCCCTTAACCTGGCTGACGAACCTCCGGCAAGTATATCAGTAAGCAAATCAGTTGTATAAAAACTGTAGTCAAGTCTTTTTCCTGTGGGAAATGCCATGTAAATTTCATCGAAAGGAACATCGCGCTCAACCTTTAAACGACGGTCTGCATTCTGAACTGTTTCGGCAGGCAGGTTTCTTTTATATTTTGCTCCAGCTGGTATGTCTCCAAACCATTTTTTCACAAGATCAAATGCCAGATTAGGCTCAATATCGCCTGTTAAAACCATAACTGCATTATTGGGTCTGTAAAACTGGTAGAAGAAGTCCTTTACCTGTTCCAGTGTGGCATTTTTCACATGGTCAATACTTTTTCCAATGGTGGGCCATTGGTAAGGATGAACCTTATAAACCAATGAACGAAGCAATGCCCAAACATCACCGTAAGGCTGATTGAGATATGACTGCCGGTACTCCTCTGAAACCACATCTTTCTGAATATTCAGTTTTTCTTCCGAAAAGGCAAGTTCAAGCATTCTGTCCGACTCAAGCCACAAAGCTGTTTCAATATTTTGCTTTGGAATTGTAAGATAATAATTGGTAATATCATTAGTTGTAAAAGCATTGTTTTCGCCACCGGCCATTTGCAATGCATTGTCATATTCTGGTATATTGGCAGAACCTTCAAACATCAAGTGTTCAAATAAATGAGCAAAGCCGGTGTGCTCCGGATGTTCATCACGTGCACCCACATCATACAGGATATTAACCGCTACAAGGGGTGTGGTGCGGTCCTGGTGGACAATCAACTTAAGGCCGTTATCAAGTATGTATCTTTGAAAATCTATCATAGCTAATGTTAAAAACTGAGAACTTCTACCAAATCCGGGTTTACCAGACAAATATATCTTCTTTTTTCTGCGGCCGGCGATCAGTTATCCATCTGAAATGCTGCAGGAACCTCTCTTCTAATGGTATTTCTTCCGGTGGAAAAAGATTTGCGTCGGCATTGGTAAACAATACCAGGCGGCTTACCATGTTATCTTCGAGGTAGATACGCATATCTGATGATAGCGATTTATTGATTCCAATCAGATTTTCATCTTCGTCCCTAACATAGTAAATTGCTTCACCGTTTCCGAAAACATCAATTCTTCGCAGTTCGTTTTCTTTGAAATATCCTACGATCCTTCTTCCTCTAACCTGATTAAATGCCGATGTATCTTCCATTGAAACAATAAATGCCGCATCAAAAAGATGTATGGATTCAATACGGTTATCATCCTCAGTTTTTATTTCCATCCTGCTGGCAGTTAACTGATGAGTATCCGACCAGATTACCGGATTATTATATAGGTATATGGTAGAATCGGAAAAGTTATAAACGATAGAATCACTCAACCCCTGCAAATCTTTTCTGAAAAATTTGGCTTTGTAATAGGCAAATAACGTGCGTCTGTCATTTTCTTCATCGTGTATGGAACGTAATGTATCGGCATGCAGAAACAATGAATCATTTTGCGCAACTACCGTAAGTACAGCATTGCGTGTTACTTCCGAAAAGTATTCATGTTCAAAATGTTCGGCAAAATGACCGGTAACCAGAGTATTCTGAACAGAATCCTTTAGTAATACATTGTTGGTTGCTTTACCATATCCCCTGTTTCGGTCGTAAAATAAACTGTCGCCCGACAAATACTGCTCTCCATTGGTGAAATATGCATCTCTGCTGAAACGTGCAATATCATTGCGGGTATCGTACCAACCGTTTTTGCAGAATATAGTGTTCTCATCGCTGACTATGGTTGTGGGCCCGAAAAAGTAAGCAACCTCCGTCAATGTATTATAACGTAGCGTATCAGAATTCATTACATACTGAGGGTTCACAAGTTCAACATTTCTTCTGAAGAAAAAGTTCTTATCATCGGCATTATAAAAACCCCATATACTGGTGAGTGTATTTTCGGCATCTACAATTTTTCCTCCATCAATATAATTGGCAGTATTGGTATCAAGGTTGTAATACAGATGCTCTGTGGTTAGAGTCATCTGGTTATCAATCATTTTTACATTCCCATGAAGTTCAGCGATACGCGTTTTACCACTATAGTATAGTTTATCCCCAAAGATTTCCACACTGTCACTCACCTGGATATAAACATTTCCGTATGCATTAAAACGGTTATCAACGGTAAACTGATAAGCACTGTCGCAGTACATAATTGCGTCTTCATGTTTGAATCTTACATCACCAATAAGCCGGCGTGCATCGGGAGCAATACTACGGTCGAAACGCATTTCATCAGCCCTGATAAGTTCTACCCGGGTCGGTTGCTGGGTTTCCTGGGAAAAAGAATCCGGTGCAATTACAACCTTCAGAATAATAAGTATAAGAAAAACAGTAAAATAAAAGGAAACTTTCATTTATATAACATTCAACATTCTTTGCTTACATAAAACAACACAGGGCTTTTAATATTGTTAAGCCTGAAAAGTTTATGCCAGATTAATCAAATTTCACGTATAAAGGTAAAAAGAATATTTTCTACCCGTTAGAAATTGTTAAAACGGACTTCTTAAGGGATTTCCAAAAAAAAATAATCATCAGTAAGACTTTTCATCCGGATGTTCACTTCGGAAATCTTTCCAATAATCAACAATGGTTTGCTTGATTTCTTTGTGAAGTAACAATATTCCCACAAGGTTAGGTACGGCCATAAATGCTATTGTAATATAAGAAACCGCCCAAATGATGGTTGTATCGGTAAATGCTGCCAAAAAGAATGCAAATACGTAAAGGATTCTGTAGTGCAATACATATTTCACTCCAAAAAGATATGTAACAGAGCGGTCACCGTAATAAGACCAGGAGATGGCTGTGGAAAAAGCAAATAACAGCAAACCTATGGCAACAATATATTGTCCAAAGTTACCCAGGAAACTTCGGGTAAATGCTTCTGCTGTGAGTGATGCACTGTGAATTAGCGATTCTCCGGAAAAAGAAACCGGGGTGCCGGTATCCAGCACTCTTCCATTTACAATTTCTACTTCACCCGAAAATGGCTCACCCTGGTGTGTTACCAATACATTCTCTGCCACTGACCTTGCATGAAGGATGGTGATTTCGTCATTAATTTTCTGGTTAATTCTTCCATTTACTACATCCAGACTTCCTGAATATCTTGACAGGTCAAGTGAACCATCATAAAACCTGAATAGTTTCTTTAGGTCTTCAGGGTCCTCTGAATCAAAATATTCTGCCAATATAATCTGGTCAGCCCTTTGGAAATCATTCTGTACTTTTTCCTTCCAAACGCCTGATGATAAAAGCACAAGACCAGTAATCGTGCAAATGACTATGGTATCAATAAAAGGCTCAAGTAATGCAACCACACCTTCTGATACGGGTTCATGCGCCCGGGCAGCTGAATGTGCAATAGGTGCTGAGCCCTGACCAGCCTCATTGGAAAACAAGCCCCGGTTTACACCACGGTTAAATGCATAAATAATAGAAGCTCCCAGAAATCCACCCGTTGCTGCAGTGCCTGTGAAAACATCAGAAAAAATTGATACAATAGAAGGAATAATACTTTCATAATTGTATGTAAGCACGGCAAGAGCACCCAGAATATAAATTAACGCCATTGAAGGCACAAGCCTTGAAGTTACCTGTGCAATTCTCTTTATACCTCCAAGAATAACAAAAGCCAGTAAAACCGCAAGCACTCCTCCAACAACAATATGGGGTATGCCAAAAGTAGAATACATGGCACCAGCAATACTATTTATCTGGGGCATATTTCCGGTACCCAAAGAAGAAAGAATTGTGGCTACAGCGAAAAATGCTCCCAGCCATTTTCCTGTATTTATAACTTTTTTATTGGGCAGGGTAATGTTCAAACGCTTTTTCATGTAATACATAGGTCCTCCGGCAATTCTGCCTTCGCTATCTTTCTCCCTGTATTTATGAGAAATAGTGACCTCCACAAACTTGGTAGTCATACCTAACATACCTGTAATAAGCATCCAAAAAAGAGCAGCAGGACCTCCCAGGTGAATAGCCAAAGCAACTCCGGCAATATTACCAGTACCTACCGTGCCTGACAATGCTGTTGTTAAAGCCTGAAAATGAGATGTATCCCCAATGTCTCCAACACGGTCATAGCGGCCTGTAACCACCCTTATAGAATGCCTGAAGTAACGGATTTGCGGAAAGCCAAGATAGAGAGTAAAAAACAATCCTGTAAACAACAGGAGGTAAACAAACCAGGGGCCTCCTCCTATATAACCGTCCAAAATAATTAAATAATCATGTACCTTTTCCATAAACAATACTTATTATGTATAATTATTGATTTTCAAATTGTTAAGTTTAAGCCAGTATGACTTTTTATTTGCAAGCTCTATTAATTAGTTAAGAATTCCTATTGCATTAAGAAATATAATTGCGATGGCCACAGGGGCTATAAATTTTATCAAAAAGCGAAATACGCCAAATACCTGAAGCTTAAGTGCACCCTGATTCGACATTTCATCTTTTACATCGGCATGACTCATATACCAACCTACAAAAATTACAATGAGCAACCCTCCAACCGGCAGCAAAACATTTGAAGCGGTAAAATCGAGCATGTCAAAAATATTTCGGCCCCCAATAGTAACATTTTCGAATGCCCCCCATGACAATGTGCAAAACACCCCTACAAAAGCAGCTGCAAAAGCAGTTATTAGTGTGGCATATCTGCGTAAGATATTAAACTCTTCAACCAGAAATGCTACAACAACTTCCATAATAGAAATGGAAGATGTAAGAGCAGCAATAGACAGCAGGATGAAAAATGCAATACTTATAAAATATCCGCCGGGGATTTGCAAAAACACATTAGGCAATACCATAAAAATAAGACCGGCCCCACCTTGCTCAGGTTGCATTCCCAGTGAAAACATTGCCGGGAAAATAGCAATCCCCGCAAGGATGGCAATTACAACATCAGCAATTGACACTTCAAAAGCCGTATTGGAAAGATTGGTTCTTGATGGGAAATAAGACGAATAGGTGATAAGTGCACCCATACCAATACTCAGTGAAAAAAAAGCCTGACCCAAAGCACCCAAAATAACAGTAGAATCCAATTTGGTAAAGTCAGGTTTAAATAAAAATACCAAACCTTCAAAAGAACCAGGCAGAGTAACCGAACGTACTGATAAAGCTACCAGCAGTAGCAAAAGAAATGGCATAAGAATTTTGGAGTATTTCTCAATACCCTTTTTTACACCGGAGAGAATTATTACCGCAGTAAGAATAATAAATATCATTTGCCAGAATACAGGCAGGAAGGTTGAAATCTGAAATTTCTCGAACATCAAAGTAAGTTCGGCAGTATCTCGCCCCTGAAAACCATTGATAACGGATATATATAAATAATGAAGAGTCCACCCTGCAATGGTACTGTAAAATGCAAGGATAACAAATGCTGCAACAATTCCCATTACACCAATAATGGGCCACAAAGTGCCAGGTGCAATTTCCTTAAATGCTCCGAAAGTATTGCGCTTTGCTTTTCGCCCGATAACAAACTCCGACAACATTACCGGAATTCCCAGTAAAAGAACAAATCCCAGGTAAACAAGAAGAAAGGCTCCGCCTCCGTTTTCTCCGACAACATATGGAAACCGCCATATATTTCCCAGACCAATTGCTGAGCCGGCTGCAGCGGCAATAATTCCAAATTTACTGGTAAAGCCGTCGCGTTTACCACTTTCCTTTAAAGACATATAATTGGTGCTTTGGTTTATGCAACTATTTTGATAGATTTTTACAAAAGCCCAAAAATATAAAAATATACCCAAAGGCAAGGGGTTTGTGAAAAAAAAGAAAAGAGAGTTCAAATGAGAAGGAAAAGAATATGCCGGACATTAATAATTGGCTACCTGAAATAGTTCTCAATAATTCCGTTATTGGTAATTACCAATTCCCCTTCCGGTATTTCCCTGCGCCAGAAAAGAAAACCTGTTTTCAGGGAGGGTTCAGCAATTACACCCTGCCAGTTAGTATCGCTATACAATGCATTGGTTATTCTGCCACCATCAACTATCAGTCTGGCACCTGGTTCAATTATCAGTGATGCTTCAGGAACCATTTTCAGGGTTCCGGTAAGATGTAGGTTGCTGCCGGTTTTTACAACTATATCCTGATAAAATTTAATATCTGCTGCCCAGGTCTGGTCTAAATCCACCTCATAGGGAACAGAACTGTATCCCCAGGCATATTTTCTTACACTTTTAAGGGCCAGGGCCCTGTTCATTCTTCCCATTTGCAGGGGGGTAATATTTCCGGCTCCACGGTTGCCACCCATTAAGTTATTGGTACAGGTAGTTTCAGGGTCCTCGATGGCACAGCCCCATGATCCTTCATGAAAACAAATATCACAACCCGGTCTTGGATTATTGCACCATTCCTGTTTTTCAAATCCAAAAAGATCAAATAGAAAATCGGGATGTGATGTCTGGCAAAACTCCGAATTGTAAGGATGCCTGAGCTCCAGATTATGTCCTAATTCATGCGCCACATGAAGCATAAGTGCCCACCATTGAACACTCTCCAGATCATCTCTATCATGTTTCACGAAACTTACAACATATGAATCAGATCCTGAACTTCCTGATGATGGATAATTGGCATAACCTGATGCACCGCGGCAGGTTCCCTTTGTAAAATGTATGTTCAGAAATTTTCGTTTTTCAGGCGAAATGGCAAAAACGGCTTCATTCAGCCGGTTGCCCTCAAAACAACCAACCTCATAAAGATCAGTATTCTGGTAAAATCCCACATCCTTAAGCTCAAACCTGATATGGCTGTCTCTCAGGTATTCAATTCCTTTTACAGGATGAGTGGGTGGTGGCGTACTTCTGAAATGCATATTCAGGCGTTCTGTCAATTCAAGTAAATGATCATATAATGCTTCACTCTCCGTAAAATTGCCTGTACCATCATCCTTCTGCCATATATTAATGGCAATGTAAATGGTTTTAACAGTTTGATTAAGGGGCTCGCCCGGGATATAATTTTTCTGGTGAGAAAAAAATAAACGGGCATTTTCGAAGGGACCGTAAGTTTTTTGCGGTTTAATCTTTATTGACTCAAATTGAGAAAAAGCACTAAAATGAAAAAGAAAAATTATCAGACCAGATACAAAAACTATAATTAATTTCTTTGATTTTGAATTTATTCGGGCACCCACCGGAGATGATTTCATGTTTTAATAATAGAATACTATTTTGTAAAGTTCAAAAATATTAGCGAGAATGTCAAAAAACTATTTTTTAAAACTCAAAAACATAGCCAAATAATTGCATATTTTATTTTTTTGTGCTAAATTAACACTGGTTAATCAATAATACACTGGCATAAAACAAGGATAACAATGAGCTGGAAAGATTATTTTTATTTTACAAAAACGGAGAGAAATGGGATTGTTGTGCTGGTGATTTTAATTATTATAATAATTCTGTTACCCCTTTTTTACCCCTTGCTTTTTCCGGCAAGAGTTTACGATTTTAGCGAGTTTGACAGGAAAGTTGACCGTTATGAACAGATGCTTGCAGAATACCGCGAAGCCAGAATAGCTATTGATGCAAGCTATGAGAGAGAAGCCAGCAGCAGAATTTCGCTTACTCTAAATCTTTTCCCATTTGACCCCAATAACCTTACCAGGGAAGAATTTCTGGAGATAGGAATACCCGAAAGGGTAGCCGGCAATATTGTTAACTACAGAAATGCTGGGGGTAGCTTCAGATTCAGGGAGGACCTGAAACGAATCTACAGCATCAACGACGACTTATATTACAAGCTGGAAAATTATATAGAGCTGCCCTCTCGAGAAGAACAAGCAACCATCAGGAGTGAAGAACGACAGGCACGTCAATTTGCATCTGATACCACAAGAAGAGCTACCTTTCAGCCTGTCTGGGCAGATGTAATCATTGATATCAACCGGTCTGACAGCACTGAGTGGCAGAAAATAAGGGGAATCGGACCTGTATTTAGCAGAAGAATTACATCATACCGCGATTTGTTGGGCGGTTTTTATTCCACATCACAATTGATGGAAGTATTCGGGATGGATTCAACACGTTTTGAACAGATACAACCACACATACATTTAGGTGACAGCCTGGAGCTAAAACGGATAAATATAAACTCATCCGATTTTGCAACTCTCATTCGCCATCCGTACCTTGATCGCAATCATGTAAATTCCATTTTACGCATGCGAGACAGGCACGGAAATTATAATTCAACTGATGAGATCCTTCGCTCAGAGTTGATAGATGAAGTACTTTATCAGAAAATAGCACCTTATCTAATGGTTTCCGATTGAATATTTTTATCTGTTCACTTTTTACAGTTAAACAAAATCAAAATTAGGTTGTTATTTAGACGCAGACTAAATTAAAATTAGCTTGTCAATGACTTTGAAAAGCCAATAAAGTAAAAAACAGAGAATAAAAACCAAACAAGAGATTAAAATGGTAGCGAAACGAACAAAATTTTTTACAGTATTATTCTTATTGGGAATAGTAACAACATCCTGTCAGCAAGCGCAGGAAAGAACAGAAACGAGTAATAATAATGAACAACAAAAATCTTTAACAACTATGAAAGACGGAATGCACACATTACCTGAATTAAATTATGCATATGACGCATTAGAGCCTCATATTGATGCACGTACAATGGAAATACACCATACAAAACACCATCAGGCATATATTAACAACTTGAATAATGCCATTGAAGGAACCGAATTGGCGAATAAAAATCTTGAAGAGATATTTACCAATATGAGTAATCATTCAGTTGCGGTAAGAAATAATGGTGGCGGACACTGGAACCATACAATGTTTTGGGAAGTAATGTCTCCTGACGGAGGTGGTAAACCAGGTGGCAAGTTACTAAGTGCTATTGAAGAAAAGTTTGAATCATTTGATAAATTTAAAGATGAGTTTAACAAAGCAGCTGCCACACGTTTCGGAAGCGGCTGGGCATGGCTGATTGTTGACGGATCAGGTGAATTACAGGTTACCAGCACACCCAATCAGGACAATCCGTTAATGGATGTTGCTGATGTAAAAGGTTCACCAATCCTTGGTATTGATGTGTGGGAACATGCATACTACCTCCATTATCAGAATCGGAGGCCTGATTATGTAAGTGCCTTCTGGAATGTGATAAACTGGGCCGATGTTGAAAAAAGATACGAAGGCCTCGTACACTGATTTTCTTAAGGGTGATTATTTATAGTGAAACCGGATGATTTTTTCATCCGGTTTTTTTATGCATAAAAAATCGGTCTGAACTTCATTGTCCAGACCGATTTTATCAACTCAAATTGAATATTATTCAAAAGCAGCAACTGATTTGCGAATGATTTCAACACATTCCATCAATTGCTCCTCAGTTATTACAAGAGGTGGCGCAAAACGAATGATATCGCCATGAGTTGGTTTGGCAAGCAGGCCATTTTCAGCCATTTCAACACATACATCCCATGCTTCCTTACCGTTCTTAGGCTTAATAACGATAGCATTCAAAAGACCTTTTCCTCTTACAATAGATATCATATCAGATTTAATAGCTTTGAGCTCTTTACGTAGAATCTTGCCAAGACGCTCTGATTTTTCTGCCAGTTTTTCTTCTCTGATCACTTCAAGTGCAGCATAAGCAACACGAGCAGCAACAGGGTTTCCACCGAAAGTAGAGCCGTGCTGACCGGGTTTAATAACCAGCATGATATCATCATTGGCAAAAACAGCAGATACAGGATACATACCACCACTAATGGCTTTTCCAAGAATTAGCACATCAGGTTTTACATTTACGTGGTCGCAGGCCAGCAGTTTTCCTGTGCGGGCTATTCCGGTTTGAACCTCATCCGCAATAAAAAGAACGTTATGCTTTTCGCAAAGCTCTTTACATTTAGGGAGATAAGAATCGCAAGGCACAAAAACACCTGCTTCACCCTGAATAGGCTCAACCAGGAATCCGGCCACATGCGGATCTTTCAATGCTTCTGCAAGTGCATCTGCATCATTGTAAGGAATGCGGATAAACCCCGGTGTAAACGGACCATAATCACCATAACCATCAGGATCATTAGAGAAAGAGACGATAGTAGTTGTGCGACCGTGGAAGTTATTCTCACAAACTACAATTTTGGCCATGTTTTCTGGAATACCTTTTTTCTTATATGCCCACTTACGTGTAAGTTTAATGGCTGTTTCAACAGCTTCTGCACCGGTATTCATGGGCAAAACCTTGTCGTAACCAAAATATTCGGTTACATATTTCTCGTACCTTCCAAGAACATCATTGTGAAAAGCCCTTGATGTAAGTGCCAGTGTTTTAGATTGTTCAACCAGTGCATCAAAAATTTTAGGATGGCAATGACCCTGATTCACAGCAGAATATGCTGAAAGAAAATCATAGTAACGCTTTCCTTCCACATCCCACACAAATACTCCCTCACCGCGTGAAAGAACTACCGGCAGTGGGTGGTAGTTATGCGCACCATATTTGTCTTCCATATCAATAATTTGCTGCGAGTTTAACTTTTCAGTCATTACGTTAGTCATAATAAAATCTCCTTTTTTAATAGTTAGCTTTATGTTTTATTTTAATTGATGTATGGGTAATTTTGGGGCAAATATATGAAAAAGGTTTTGATTTAAAATTAAAAGAAAATGCCTTCATTTTTCTGAAAACTAAATCATTAGATTAAACTATCGGGAAAGGTGCCCAACAGGTTTTTAAAGCGACGAACTGAGAAATTTATTTTTCAGCTCAGGTGAGGGAATCATACACTTGTCCCTTTTCCCAAACCATTTGTAGCGGTTACGACTTATAAACATATATACGGCATCACGGATAAATTTAGGAATAATGATAAAGCAGTATGCAACTTTCCATGGGAACCCAAGTTGCCTGGCAATTTTTAAAACAGCCGTTGATTTTTCAAATATTTTTCCATTTTCATAATACAGGATGGTGTGAAAATCACCTCCTTCAGGATAACTTTCTTCCAGTAAATCCCTGGCAACACTCCATTGTAAGGAAGCAAAATGGAATATGTTTCGCTTGTCATGCCGGATAACAAAGTTTACAGAACTGTTGCAAAGGTTGCAAACACCGTCGAATAGGATGATATGGTTGGGAAAATTTTTCATTAAAGTTCGAATCGTTTATATCATTTTAAAGCCAGATGCACTAAAATTGTTTAGTCGCACATAAACCTTTAAACTCTTCTTATCTTTGCTCAAAATTTTTGATAATGAGCAGAAGCAACAAGCGACATTTATTTAACAAGGTTATCGAGAATGTTACCATAGCAGGAGTAGCCGCCGAAGGCAAAGCCATTGCGCGGCATAATGATATGGTGATTTTTGTTAATTACGGGGCCCCCGGAGATGTGGTGGACATTCAAATAAAAAAAACCCGGCGGAGGCATCTGGAAGGCGAAATCATCAAGTTTCATAAAAAATCAGCATCCCGTACCGAGCCTTTTTGTGAACATTTTGGTATTTGTGGCGGCTGTAAATGGCAGCATCTAAGCTATGAAGAACAGCTTAAATACAAGCAAAAACAGGTAACCGACAGCATTGAAAGAATTGGTAAAGTAAATTATCCTTTCGAGCTTATTCCTATCCTTGGTTCTCAACAAACCCAATTTTACCGCAACAAACTTGAATATACTTTTGCCAGCCGCAGGTGGCTCACTCCGGATGAAATTCAAGGCGGAGAAGAAATTTCAAACCTTGAAGCTCTGGGCTATCATATTCCCGGATTTTACGACAAAGTTCTCGATATAAAAAAATGCTGGTTGCAACCCGAGCCATCAAACCACATCAGATTGGGAATAAAAGAATTTGCCATAAAAAACCATATTGACTTCTACGATTTCAGAACAAAGACAGGTTTACTTCGCAATATCATTATCCGCAACAATGAAAAGGGAGAGTTTATGCTAATCCTTGTGCTCTTTTCAGGTGAGGAAGAAAAACGCGAGAGTATACTGAAATATATTCAGAAAAGTTTTCCTGAAGTCATTTCTGTCTATTACATGCTCAATGATAAGCAAAACTCCAGTATTGCCGATCTGGAACCGGTTCATTTTGCAGGCACATTTTACCTGACAGAGGAAATGGAAGGTTTACAATTCAGGATAGGACCCAAATCCTTCTACCAGACCAACAGCCGGCAAGCTTATGAGCTATATAAAATTGCAAGGGAATTTGCCCGTCTTACAGGAAAAGAGCTCGTATATGATTTATACACCGGTACAGGCACCATTGCCAATTTTGTTGCCCGGCAGGCCCGAAAGGTAGTGGGCATTGAATATATTGAGGAAGCCGTTTCCCATGCCAGAGAAAACTCAAGGCTCAATAAACTTGATAACCTTGTATTTGCAGCCGGAGATATGGCAAAAGTTCTTACCCCGGAATTTATGGAGCAACATGGTAAGCCTGATGTGATAATAACCGATCCGCCCCGGGCAGGCATGCACCCCGATGTTCTGAAACAAATAATCGCTTCAGAAGCAGAAAAGATCGTGTATGTGAGTTGCAATCCGGCAACACAGGCCAGAGATATTGAAATTTTATCGGGCAGTTATAAGGTAAAAAAAGTTCAGGCTGTAGATATGTTTCCTCATACACAGCATGTGGAGAGTGTGGTTTTGCTGGAGAAAATCTGATTTTTTTAACCGGAGAGACACGGAGACGCAGAGAAAAATAAAAGAAGTGGTCAGACGGGCTGAAAGTCGTCTGACCACTTTAAAATTCTTCAGAATTATTATTTTTTTACTGAAAGAGCTTCAATGATTTTGGCTTCGATCTCTTCAGCTAGTTCAGGATTATCTGTCAGCAGACTTTTCACAGCATCCCTGCCCTGCCCCAGTTTTGTATCGCCGTAGCTGAACCATGAGCCGGCTTTTTTAATGATATTATAATCCACACCAAGGTCTATGATCTCTCCTGTTTTGGAGATCCCTTCACCATAAACGATATCAAACTCAGCCTGACGGAATGGGGGTGCAATTTTATTTTTCACAACCTTAACCCTTGCACGGTTACCGGTAACACTGTCACCCTCTTTGATTTGCGATATACGACGAATATCCAGCCTCACAGAAGAGTAAAATTTGAGTGCATTACCACCAGTAGTTGTTTCGGGATTGCCGAACATGATACCGATCTTTTCGCGCAATTGGTTGATAAATATGCAGCAGGAACCGGTTTTGTTGATGGTACCGGCAAGTTTTCTCAAAGCCTGTGACATCAACCGGGCCTGAAGTCCCATTTTGCTGTCGCCCATTTCACCTTCAATTTCACTTTTGGGTGTAAGTGCAGCAACCGAGTCAATGACAATGATATCAATGGCACCTGACCGTATAAGGTTTTCGGTGATTTCAAGTGCCTGCTCACCATTGTCGGGCTGCGAAACCAGCAGGTTATCAATATCTACACCCAGTTTGCGTGCATAACTGCTATCGAAAGCGTGCTCTGCATCAATAAAGGCAGCTATTCCACCGGCCTTCTGGGCTTCAGCAATGGCATGAATAGCCAGGGTTGTTTTACCTGAGGATTCAGGTCCGTAAATCTCAACTATACGTCCTTTTGGGAAACCGCCAATACCTAATGCATGGTCAAGGCCAATACTTCCCGAAGAAATACTGCTGATACTAACCACCGGCGAATCACCAAGCTTCATAACCGTACCTTTACCATAAGATTTCTCAATCTTATCCATGGTAAGTTGCAATGCCTTAAGTTTTTCGGCATTTACATTTTTTTCTTTCTCTTTTTCTTTGCTCATAAGCTTGTTAAAATGAAAATGTTCAGAAATATTGTTTTATTAAATATACAAAAAAATCAACCAACAGGAGCAAAATTACCATATAAATTTTTAAATACACCTTCAAATCAGAAAAAGAATTCAGAAAAAACTCAGTGATTATTAAAAGTCTGACTAGCAAACACCCAAAGGGTTTTACTAATAGTTAACCGAGTGAAAAGTGAATTTCTGATTTCAATGATTGCCTATAAATTACCTTCCCATTCCTGATAAAACTGATTTAAAAATTTTTCTAAAAATTCGTGTCTCTGAATGGCCATTTCTTTTCCGGTTTCAGTGTTCATTTTATCTTTTAGTAAAAGAAGCTTTTCATAAAAATGATTGATTGTGGGGGCACTGTTTTTCTTGTACTCTTCTTTAGTCATATTGAGATTGGGCTTGATTTCCGGGTTGAAAATTTCCCTGTTTTTAAAACCACCATAATTGAAAGCCCTTGCAATACCCATAGCACCCATAGCATCCAGTCTGTCGGCATCCTGAATTACATCCAGTTCATTTGACCGGAAAGCTTGTTTTTCTTTTCCGGTGCTAAAAGAAATATTTGCCACTATTTTAATAACATGGTCAGTAATTGATTCATCAGCACCTGACAGTTCCAGGAATTCCCGGGCTTTTTGCGGTCCAAGCTTTTCATTACCATCATGAAATTTGGAATCGGCAATATCGTGCAGCAAAGCACCCAGCTCAACTACAAACATATCAACATGTTCGGTTTGTGCAATCTTTACAGATAGTTTCCAAACCCGCCATATATGCCACCAGTCATGGCCACCTTCGGCACCGGCCAATTCGTTTTTTACAAAATTTACCGTTTTATCTATGATGATTTGCTGGTTTTCCTTCATACAATCAATGAGATTTTAAAATGACATGATATCCTTTTGCTGGTAACATCAATCAAAATTATAAAAAAACATTTCAAAACACAGAATGCTTACTTTTGTCATAGCACTCGTTAAATTTTCCAATCAACAAAATCCTTAACGAAGATGTTAGTAACAGGAAATATTTGAATTCCGGAATTGATTTTCCGGGAAAAGATTCATAACCCTTATCTTGATTTATCAATTATGAAGTTTGTTAAAACCATTATAGGCTCCAACCCAAAATTTCAAAAACCCAAACCGGATGGGGAACCTTTTCTGGAAATAGCAGAATTTTTTTACGACACCATACAGGGTGAAGGTATCAATCTCGGACAGCCCGCTGCATTCCTAAGGGTGCAGCATTGCACACAAAACTGCTGGTGGTGTGACACCAAAGAGGTCTGGAGAGCCGGAAATCCTTACACTTTTATAGAACTCTGGACATTGATTGACCAGACCGACCTGGTGAATAAACTTCAAAACGGACAACATCTGATACTCACCGGGGGAAGCCCCATGAAGCAACAGAAAGGACTTACTCTTTTCCTGCAGCAATTTACAGAACGATATGGCTTTAAGCCGTTCACCGAGATCGAAAATGAATGTACGCTGATGCCCGTTCCGGAGTTTACCCGACTGACCGATGTTTGGAACAACAGTCCCAAACTCAAACACAGCGGAAATCCCGACAAACTGCGATATCAGCCTCCAATCATAAAACATCTTTCTTCGCTTGAAAATGCCTGGTTTAAATTCGTAATAGCCCAGCATGAAGACTGGGAAGAAATAGAAGAATTTTTCCTGATACCCGGTTTAATAAAAAGAAATCAAATCATCCTTATGCCGCTGGGTGGCACCCGTGAAGGACTTCACAGAATAAGAAATACCGTTGTGGAAATAGCTGTAAGAGAAAGTGTTCGCTACTCATCGCGAGAGCATATTGAGTTGTGGGATAGGAAGACGGGGGTATAATAATGTTTGATTTCAGATGTTTGATGTCAAATGTCAAATCTAGGATGCTGAGAACCGAAAGTTCGAAGTCCCGTTAATACAGGATCAAATGCAGGATGATGAGAAACGTAGTTTCGAAATTTCGCCATTGCGAGAATTAATTTGAAATTTAATTATTAATTAGCCTTTGCATCAGGTATAATAAAAACCGCATCTTTATTGCATAAACAATCTGATGCGGTTTTTAATTCTAAGAAGTCAAAAACAAAAAGTTTACACAGGTATAATCTGCGCAGTATGATTTTTCGTATCTACCTTCGCAATCACATCTTCAATCACACCTTTTTCATCAATAATAAATGTTGTGCGGTGAATTCCGTCAAAAGTTCTTCCCATAAATTTTTTCGGCCCCCATACGCCAAAAGCATTCAGAATTGCCTTCTCGGTATCGGCAATTAAGGGGAAAGGCAGATTATTCTTTTCCTTGAATTTCTGATGCGATTTTTCACTGTCGGCGCTCACACCTACCACCTTATATCCCTTGTTGAGCAATAAATCATAATTATCTCTGAGGTTACAGGATTGGGATGTACATCCCGGTGTGCTGTCCTTGGGGTAAAAATAAATAACCAGTTTACTTCCTTTGAAATCAGCAAGCTTGATTTCTTTTCCGTTCTCGTCTTTTCCTTTGAAGTCGGGAGCTTTGTCACCGGGTTTGAGTGTGGTCATATTTATCGGGTTTTAATAGTTTATCAATATCTCGGAAACAACAAAAATCAAGAATTGTTTTTGTTTACTTACAAGAATTTTGCAAAAAAACACACTGAATGTTTAATCAAATAGGTATTTATGGTTTGATTGCATCTGATGTGCGAAGGTCTGGCCGGGGCAAAATTGGCCAGGAAGTTCCTGTCAATCTGGCAAATCAGATACCGTGTTGCTCACAAACGCCACTTTCTTTCCGTCGGGTGACCAGGATGGGACATTGATAGTGCCCTGACCGCCATAAAGATGGGCAATTACTCTTGACTGGAAAGTAACAGTATCCATGATCCGCAGCATAACATGTTTATAGTAAGGATGATCTCCCGGGGCAACATCGGGCAGGTAGGACAGGAACACAATCTGGCTATCATCGGGAGATGGATGCGGGAACCAGTTCTGATATTTGTCATTGGTGATTTGTACAGGCTTACTGCCATCGGCATTCATTCGCCATATCTCCATGCTGCCTGTCCGCTCAGAATTGAACCAGATATATTTTCCGTCGTAAGAATATTCTGACCCATCATCCAGTCCGGGGCTATTTGTCAACTGTACTTCTTCGCCCCCATCAACGGGAATACGAAAAATATCCCATTGCTCGTTTCGATGGGCAGTGTAGATCAGGTATCTGCCATCGGGCGACCAACCATGCCAGTAGGATGGCCCCTTATCAGTTACCCTCACCGGAGTGCCCCCTTCGATGGGTAGGGTAAAAATTATGGAGTTCTGACCGGGTGGTAAATCATCCACATGATGACTGATCACCAGTTGGGTACCGTCGGGAGAAATACCATGGTCATTGTTGAGCGATGTAGCAAAATCGGTATTAATTTGTTTCTTTACACCACTTTCAATATCTAAACGGTAAAGCAGGCCACGTCCGTTCAGTATCAGGTACTTGTCATCGGGCGACCAGTTAGGTGCTTCAAGATTATCATGCGTTTCGTAAACAACTTTTCTCAATCCGGTTTCCACATCCAGTATTTCCACCCTTGATCCCGCAAAATCGCGATAAGGAGTAAAACCTTCCCCAACCGGTATAGAAAGCCGCGTATTAGAGAATACGGCGGTTTCAACCACATCGGCATTATGAGAACATACAAACAGGCCTACATAAAACTCATCTTCAAGCCAGTCCGGCTCTAATGCCCCGGTTTTGGCAAGCGGATCGCCTGGCTGGCATGCCTGCACAAGGATCTTGTTGCCCGTTCTTTCCAGCTGAAGAATGCTGGCAAAACTTTCCGGATGCCGGAGCTCATCTGTAAATCCTCCATCTTCAAGCCGGTATTGCATGGATACCAGTCCATCGCCATGGTAAGCAGCACTTATGTAAGGAGAAGATGGATCAAGTGATTTCCGGATAATTAATCCTGCCTTGCGGTGGTCATCGACACCTTCGCCATGAAACTCTAGATTGGCATAAAGGATAAAATCTCCACTTATTTTTTTCCACACAAAATGAAACTCATCAGTATCGTGCCACATGTTTTTGCCGCTAGCCGAAATGATATAATTTTCGGTAGATGTCTCATACACTGTTTTACCCTCATGGTTTACATTTCCCACATCCTGGGAATAGTTAAATATGCCATAGTTCGGTTCTTTCTGCATGGTGCAATTGATTAATATGAACAACAATGTCAATGGAAATAATCCGTAATAATGTTTCTTCATAATCCTGATTTTTTAGCTATCAAAAAATATGTCCAAACATAGTCAAAAAATTGATTTAAACATTACAGAGAAGGTGTAAGGTGAGATTTTTCTTTTCAGAAGAAGTGGATTAACCTAATTGCCTAAAAAATTGAGGTAGTTTTTTGTGATTTAAAAACCGATATGTCGTCAACATAATTTACTCTTCAGGTGTTTTAATGGAAGTTTTTAACTGAAGTGCAAATATTTTCTATTATGACCGATGAAACCCTGAATAAGAAAATTACTATCACAGGTTTGCGAAGACTGTTCAGGCTTTACCGCTATTTAAAACCCTATAAGTGGGAGTATGGTCTGGGGCTGTTGTTTCTTTTGGGTTCAAGTGCAGCCAGCCTGGCTTTTCCAAAGTTGCTGGGCGAGATTGTCGATTTAGGAAACCAGGGAATGCTGGGTAAAGAGATTAACCGAATAGCATTGATCCTTGCATTTGTGTTGATCATACAGTCTGTATTTTCATATTTCAGGATATTTCTTTTTGTGCGAGTGGCCGAAAAAACGCTGGCCGATTTGCGCCAAAGCACATACAATCATCTGATTAAATTACCCATGAAGTTTTTTCAGCAAAGAAGGGTGGGTGAACTAAACAGCAGAATTTCATCAGATATAACCCTTCTTCAGGATGCTCTCACTACAACTCTGGCCGAATTTATACGACAATTACTTATAATTATTGGAGGAATCGGGCTGATGCTTATCACTTCAATGAAACTTACCCTTTTCATGCTGGCTATTGTTCCGGTAGTGGTGGTGCTGGTAGTTTTTTTCGGACGATATATACGGAAGCTAAGTAAACTGGCCCAGGCGCAGGTGGCCGACTCCAATACCATTGTGGAGGAAACTTTACAGGGAATACAAAGTGTAAAGGCATTTACCAATGAGTTCTTTGAAATGGCCCGGTATCGTATAAAAACCCGTGAAATAGCACAGACAGGAATTAAGAACGGTAAACTACGCGGAGCTTTTTCTTCCTTTATCATTCTGGGTCTTTTTGGTACCATGGTGGCTGTGATATGGAGAGGTTCCATGCTGCTTGCCAGTGGCGAACTGGCTACCGGTGAGTTGTTTTCTTTTGTAATATACACGGTATTTATTGGCGGTACCATTGGCGGTATGGCTGATGTTTTTGCGCGGGTGCAGAAGTTTATAGGTGCCACTGAAGACCTGATGGAGATCTTTAATGAATTGCCGGAGCCAGTAAGTAAACTTACGCTGCAGGATCCTCATCATATATTAAAAGGCGGTGTTCGTTTTGAACAGGTAAACTTCAGTTATCCCAACAGGCCAGACTTTCAGGTGTTAAAAACCATTGATACGGAAATTAAACCCGATTCCCTTGTTGCATTGGTGGGTCCCAGCGGTGCAGGAAAATCAACTTTTGTGTCGTTATTGCTCAGGTTGTACGATCCTTCATCAGGACGAATTCTTTTTGACGGGATTGATAATCGTGAAATACCCATCTCAGTGCTGCGAAGCCAGATGGCTATAGTTCCACAGGATATTTTTCTTTTTGGGGGTACCATCCGCGAAAACATTGCTTACGGGAAACCAGGTGCCACAGACGAAATGATAGAAGATGCAGCGCGAAAAGCCAATGCCCTGGAATTTATCATCAAGTTTCCCGGAAGATTAGACACCCTGGTGGGTGAGCGGGGCACCCAGCTTTCGGGCGGACAGCGCCAGCGCATAGCCATAGCCCGGGCAGTGTTAAAAAACCCTAGAATATTGATTCTTGACGAGGCCACCTCTTCACTTGATTCAGAGAATGAACGACTGGTGCAGGATGCCCTTGAAAAGCTTATGAAAGGCCGTACTTCCATCGTAATTGCACACCGCCTTTCTACCATCAGAAAGGCTGACCTTATTCTTGTAATGGATAATGGGCAAATTGTGGAACAGGGCACACACAACGAACTGCTCAAATCAAAAACAGGCCTGTATAGAAATTTAAGCGAGCTTCAGTTTCAAAGTTGACCCTGATAAAACTTATAAACCTCAGTGAGTGAACACTGAACATATTTGGGTTTACGAGTAAAAAAACGTAAAAGCGATTGAGCATAGTCGGGTTCGTTTTCAATGTCGGTGAAGATAGGGCTCCGGTTCCCCAATCAAATCTATTCCAAACAGGTTATTTTTAATCATCTTTCATTCCTGCTGTCCATAAAATCGCCCCGTGTAAATGCTTAAGAAACAAAGGGTCGGAATAGAGCTCTATGGGATGGCCCATCGCAGTTTGAAATACCCTTCCATCCCCTACATAACGGTACCATACCATTGGGTGATCACCCATTTGCTGGTTTACATCCTGAAACCACTCATTGTTTCCCACATCATAACTTGACGCGTCGATAGAGATCAACACGTTCACTTCATTACGCGGATTGCGGTCAAAATTATACCATTCATCAACAATGATCCATATAGAGTCAGGAAAAAATGAGGTGGCCGGATGCTGGCGGTTTTCAATAATAAGTTTGCCTTCTTGAACCGGAGGATGTCCGATAAATTTTGCACCAATGACTTCCATAAACCACTCCCAGTTATTTTCCGTTACTGTTCCGGTATGGATAGTGAGCAAACCTCCACCATTCTCAACAAAACCCTGTATAGCTTGTTGTTGTTCCTCACCAAAAATATTACCTGTGGTTTGCAAAAATATTACCAAATCCAGTGTGTCTAATTTGGTTCTTGAAAAATACAGAGAATCTTCAGTATGGTAAAGGTTCCAGTTGTTTTCAGCAGCAAGCTTTTCAAGTGCTTTTACCGCTACCGGAATATTATCATGCCTGAAGCCTTCAGTTTTGGTCATTACAGCTATGTTCATTCTTTCCGATTTTTGAGATGGTGCGCATGCGGCTAAAATAAAAAAAAGGAGTAAAAAGCCGGTTAAATTTTTTTTCATATGTGTTTAATTTGATTAACCAGGGTTTAAAATTTTTTGGGGATTTTCATGATGATAGTATTGTTTAAAGGAATTCTGGGAAGTGCAGCAGAACCAATACGTCAATAATTATTTTTTCGATCTATCCCCTTCTGATAATACTTACAAACTTCCTTCAACGGGCATTCCTCGCATTTTGGTTTACGCGCCACACAAACATAGCGGCCGTGCAGGATAAGCCAGTGGTGGGCAATGGCTAGCAGGTCTTTAGGGATGTGTTTTACCAGTTGCCGTTCAGTTTCAAGAGGGGTTTTAGAATTGGTGGTAAGCCCGATGCGTGCTGAAACCCTGAACACGTGCGTATCTACAGCCAGGGCTGGTTTGTTGAAAACCACCGAAGCTATAACGTTGGCTGTTTTGCGCCCAACTCCGGGCAGCTTTTGCAGCTCGTCTACATCCTCAGGCACAATACCACGAAATTCGTTGGTTAGTTTTTGGGCCATTCCCAAAAGGCTTTTAGATTTATTATTGGGATAGGAACAGCTTTTTATATACTCGAAAATCTCACCCACTTCAGCATTAGCCAGAGATTCAGCAGTGGGGAAACGTTCAAAAAATGGTGGCGTAATCATATTCACACGCTTATCGGTGCATTGTGCAGATAAAATAACCGCCACAAGCAATTCGTAAGGGCTGGCATATTTTAATTCCGTTTCGGCAATGGGCTGATGAGTGAGAAAATAATCCAGCACAAATTTGAAACGGTCTTTTTTGGTAATTCGCTTTTTGGGTTGTTCCATCAAGGATTTATGATTTCAGATTTATGATTTTCGAGTTTCGGATTTCGGATTTCGTGTTTCGGATTTCTCTGAGCTCGCCTTCGTCTCGGTTCGTGCTTCGAGTTTCGTGCTTTGAATTTTTTAATTTACATCCCCCTATCCCCCTTGAAAGGGGGAATAGGTCAGTATTGGCTTCGGACTTCCGTCTTCAGACTTCGGACTTCCGTCTTCCGTCTTCTTACATTTCATATCCCACCATCTTTCCCTTTTCCATAATCAGCTCATCGTCGAAATAAACATCGGGTTCGATTACCAGTCCGTCCATATGGCTGTTTACTGAGATTCTGCCACCCATGGTAATATTGTTACCAAAGGCAATGTGTATGGTACCGAAAACCTTTTCATCTTCCAGGATCATTCCGGTAAGTTTGGCTTTGTAATTGGTTCCGATACCAAATTCGGCAACTGCCCTTGCATCGCGACCTGACTTTTCAAAAAGTTCTACCAGTTTTTCTGCTTCTTTACCACCCTTAACTTCTTCGGCATAACCATTTTTCACTTGAATAACTATGGGTTCTTCAATGATACCTACACCAGCCATGGAGCCATCAATAACTACCGTACCGTTTGACTGATCTTCCCAGGGAGCAAGAAAAACTTCACCCGATGGGAGGTTACCGCTGTCTCCTTGATTCTTCAAAACTCCGGTGCTTGGAATGATCTTACGGTCTTTCACCGGCATGGTGATATCGGTACCTTTTTCGGTTACTACCCTGATGTTGTAAACCCCTTCCAGCTTTTTTGCAATGTGATGGGTAAGACTAATGATCTTATCATAATCGGCACTCAGGCAACGAGACATGGCATCAACGGTTATTCCCGGCATAGTTCCAACCCTTACACCCAATTTAACCGCTTCGCGGCGTGCATCGGTATGGGTAAGAGATTTGGCGGTGGGACACACCACTACATCTACCAACTTCATCATTTCAGCTACCGGTTTTGGAGGTTCCTGCCCGTTGATTTCGCGGGATTTTATTTCCACAAATACGGATTCTTTGCACATGGCCATTCCTGCTTCATGCAGAGCCATACCTATTTCACGTTTTACTTCATCAGTAATAATCAGAAGCGTTTCATTTTCCTTCAGACCCATGCAGTCGCGTAATGCAATTACTGAAGCATCCTGGAGTTCTTTGTTTGTTTTGGTCATTTCTTTCAGATTTAGTTCACCGCAGAGACTAATCACTAATCACTATACTCGCCTTTTACATCATTGCTCATCATATCCACTTTTGCTTTAAGTTCATTTTTGAAGTCAATGATCTTTTGCCGGATTTTTTCATCCTGTGCACCCAGTATCTGGGCTGCAAGAATTCCTGCATTGCGGGCACCATCAAGTGCAACTGTTGCCACAGGCACACCGGCCGGCATCTGCAGGATGGATAGTACAGAGTCCCATCCATCAATACTGTTGGATGATTTCACGGGCACACCGATAACAGGCAGCGGTGTAAGTGAAGCAATCATACCGGGCAAATGCGCTGCACCACCTGCACCCGCAATTATAACCTTTACCCCTTTTTCATGGGCATGCTTTGCAAACTCAAACATCTTTTCAGGGGTACGATGTGCTGAAACAATATCCACCTCGCATTCCACACCCAGGTCTTTGAGTATATTAACTGCTTCTTCCATAACTCTCAAATCGGAAGAGCTTCCCATTACAATGGCTACTTTTTTCATATTGTTGGGTTATTTGGTTAATGGGTTTTTGGTTATTGAGTTATTAAGAAAATAGGAAAGTAAGAAAGTAGGGATTTTGGATTTAGGTTTATCTTCGTGCTTCGATATTAGTGCTTCGAATTTTCCTTATTCCGTTCTCCGTTTTTCCTACTCCGTTCTAACTTTTCACCTTCAATATATCTTTCACTTTCATTGCATTTTCTTTGGCCTTTTCCAGGGAATCAGCTGTTATTGTAACGTGTCCCATTTTCCGGTAAGGCCTGGTTTCAGTTTTTCCGTAAAGGTGCATATAAGCCCCTTCGATCGCAAGCATTTTATCTGCTCCCTCATAGAACACAGGCCCTGTGAAATTTTCTTCGCCTGTAAGGTTTACCATTACAGCAGGTCGTACAAGTTTCGTATTGCCCAAAGGAAATCCAAGTATCGCACGTAAATGTTGTTCAAACTGAGATGTAACGCATGCTTCAATGGTAAGGTGACCACTGTTGTGCACCCTGGGGGCACATTCATTTACCCATATCTCACCTTTTTTTGTTACAAACATTTCCACGGCAAGTAAACCCACAATCTGCAACTTCTCTACAAGAGACCGGGCAATAACATCTGCCGCATCAAGATATTCAGGAGATAGATCGGCCGGGCAAAATACATACTCCACAAGATTTGCAACGGGATGAAATGCCATTTCAACAGGTGGAAAAACCCGGATCTCACCGGCTTCATTACGGGCTGCTACTATGGCAATTTCATGCTCTATGGCAGCGAGCTCTTCTACCAACCCCGGCACATCCGGAATACTTTCAATATCAGACTTTGACCTGACGATGATCACTCCCCGGCCGTCATACCCGCCAACAGCTGCTTTCCAAACAAAGGGCATTTGGGTTGATTTCTTCTCCATCCTGCGGAGCATCTCAGCTTTATTCTTAAACCCAAACCATGGTGCCGTGGGAACCTTATGATCCTGGTAAAACTGCTTCTGGTCTGTCTTATTTTTGATAAGTTCAACGATCTCAGGCTGTGGAAATACTTTCTTTCCCATGGCCTGCAGGTCTTTCATAGCCTGAGTGTTCACATTTTCTATTTCAATGGTAATGACATCGCAATCCTGACCGAACTGCATAACTGTATCATAATCATTGAAGCTGCCCTGAACAAATTCCTTGCTTCCCACCGAGCAGGGTGCATCAGCAGATGGATCAAGAACTTTTGTGTATAGATCATAGCGACGGGCAACATCGAGCAACATTTTTCCCAGCTGACCCCCACCGAGAATTCCTATCTTTTTATCTTTTGATGAAAAGTAATTTTCCATTATCTGTAATTAGTGCCATTTTCAATACAGGCAAAGGTAATAAGTTCTTTTATTTTTAGAAACCAATCTATACAGCTTTAAGATTAACAGAGACCCATACAACGCAAATTTGAGTAAATTCAGCTGGTAAATTTACACTATAAAATGTGGGTTATAATCAGAATTTTTATTAGATTTGAATAGATAACTAATTATGATTAAGAGAAAAACCCATACTGGTGAAATAAAGGAATCAGTATTTTCTTCTGAACTAACTGCTGATCCTGAGCCCCGTGTTGCAAAACTGAGTGGTATTAAACTTTTTTTTCTTGCCATGGTTTTTATGGGTCAGTTGGCCGGCAGCCCGGCACAAACTCCCGATCGTATTGCCCTTACATACCACAAGCAGCTGGTAAGGGTGTTTGAATACCGCGACTCATTGGAGGGAGTTCATCCCTTTGTAAAAGGCCTTTACCCCATTGCCATTGCAGAAGACGGCTATTTCTATGTTTTTGACCTGGATAGTTCAAAAACCCAATACCGTATCATGGCCTATGAAGAAATTGAGATGAAGGTGCCCCGGGGCATCCGGGCAGCTTTTCCTCTACAGTTTTATGATAACAAATGTACATGTGTGGTAACCGGCGATGTATTTGATACTCCTGAAGGCTATATAATGATTTTTCATGAGTTTATTCACTGCCATCAATGGAATACCGTTGAACCCGGTTTACGCAGAGAATTACCCCTGGCAGTAAAATCGCTTGAGGCTGGTAATTATATGTGGGAAATTGAGCATCCTTTCCCCTACCATGACAAATGGTTTGTAAAAACTTATAACGCTTTCCTTGAGGCAGCAAATAATTATGACGATGAGAAAGTAGCTGAAATGCGGGCCGAACTTGCATCTATTCTTAACGAAGACGATTATCAGTATATGGTTTGGCAGGAATGGAAGGAAGGATTTGCACTTTCGCTGGAAAATAAAATGCGGAAACATTTAAATTTACCTGAGAACAAGGTAGGCAGACAGCAACCCTTCAGCCGAACCGTATTTTATGCAGGTGGTTCAGCATATATTGAATATCTGACCAAGAAAAATCCCGAGTTACTTACCGATCTGGAAGCCCTGTTCTACAATATGTATTAAAGAAATTATATTTAATTCCAGCCCATGAAGCATACTTTACTACTGACTACTGCCCTGCTGATTTTATCTTCCGTTACATGGGCAGCAAACGACAATTATCCTTTTGGCGGACGGGCTGCCGGTATGGGCAACGCAGCCGTTACTTTATACGACTTCTGGGCTATCAGTCATAACCAGGCCGGCCTGGCCCGAATGCAAAATATGGCTGCCGGGGTTTATTTTGAAAACCGTTTTCTAATACAGGAACTAAGTTTCGGGGCGGGCGCTATTGTATACCCCACAGAATCAGGTGTTCTGGGTTTTAACTTTACCTATTTCGGATTTGAGTTATACAATGAAAGCAAGGTCGGACTTGCTTATGCCCGTGAGTTTGGCGAACGCTTTTCTGCAGGTGTGCAGCTCAACTACCATAACACAAATATAGCTGAAGATTATGGCAATAAAGGAAACCTGACCTTTGAGCTGGGTGCCATATTTCATATTCTTCCGGAACTCAGCTTTGGGGTGCATCTTTTTAATCCCACCCGCGCAAAAATTGCAGACTTTGCCGATGAAAGAATTCCCACCATATTCCGAACCGGACTCTCTTATGAGTTTTCTGACAGGGTAATTGTGGTGGTTGAAACCGAAAAAAGTGTAAACCTGAATCCTGTTTTCCGCACCGGCATTGAATATCGTATTTCCGATCCTTTATATATAAGAGGTGGTATAGGCACCAATCCAACCACCAATGCTTTTGGTTTTGGACTGGAACTGGGAAACCTGAATATTGATGTTGCCACATCATTCCATCACGTTTTGGGTTATTCACCGCAACTGAGTTTTATTTATAACTTTAAATAGTAAAACTTACTATGCAGATGGTGACTATTAAATATTTCTTACCAGGGTTTCTCTCACCACTATTGTTTATCGGGTTTTTTCTTCTGCCCAATCTCTTATACAGTCAGCAAGAAGAAACTCCTCCATCTTTACAGCCACCGGAACAGATCGTTGAAGATGATGACTTTCATCAAAGAGTTGAAAGCCTGATCGAAGAAAGTGATGAAGAAATTGATGCCACTGAACTGATTGAAGAACTGGAATTGCTAAGACAACGCCCCCTTAATCTCAACGCTGCAAGTGCCGATGATTTGCGAAGGATTTTCTTCCTGAATGATATCCAGATCAATAACCTGATCGAACACCGTAACCGCTTCGGAAACCTTTTAAGTATGTTGGAATTGCAGGCCATTGACGGGTTTGATCTGGAAACCATCAGGCAAATACAGCCCTTTGTTACAGTAAGCGAAATTGTGGAAAGACGCCGTTTTAACATCAGCGATATCCTCGAACGTGGCAACAGCCAGTACTTTCTTCGCTATCAGCAACTTTTTCAAGAGCAAAGAGGCTTCTCGCCTATTGATCCGGAAGAACTTGAAGCAAACCCAAACGCACGCTACCTCGGAAGTCCTTACCGGTTATATTCACGATACCGGTTTTCCTGGTACAATAATCTGAGCATAGGAGTGACAGCCGAAAAGGATCCCGGAGAGGAATTCTTCAGGGGTAGCCAGCCTTATGGTTTCGACTTTTACTCGGCCCACTTTTACCTGCGCGATGCCGGTCGCATAAAATCATTGGCACTGGGTGATTACCAGGTGCAATTCGGGCAGGGTCTGACTCTCTGGTCGGGACTTGCTTTCGGAAAAAGCAGCGAGGCTGTTAATGTGAAGAAAAACGGTTTGGGTCTGCGCCCATATACTTCGGTAGATGAGAATAATTATATGCGGGGTGCAGCAACCACCGTTACTCTGGGAAATTTTGAATTCACAGGCTTTTACTCAAGCAAAGGACGCGATGCCAATGTCATTGAGTTTGATACCATAATGCAGGAAGCTCTTGTTATTACCAGCCTGCAGCAAACCGGGCTTCACCGCACCCCGCGTGAATTGGAGAACAAAAACGCAGTTCAGGAAACATTCATGGGATCAAATATTACTTATCGAAGGTCAAATTTCCATGTGGGCATCACCGGTTATTACATGGAACTGGGCGCAGAGTTTCGCAGAAATCTTTCTTTCTATAATCAATTTGACTTTAACGACCGAACCAATTGGGCAACAGGTGTCGATTATAATTACATCGTACGCAATTTTAACATTTTTGGTGAAGCAGCAACCAGCCAGAACGGTGGTTACGCTTTTTTGAATGGGGTAATGATGAGTCTGGATCCCAGGTTATCCATGAGTATTCTGCATCGAAGGTTCAGTAAAGACTACCAGTCGTTGCTCAGCGTAGCTTTTTCTGAAAATACGCGGGTTGTGAATGAAAATGGATTGTATCTGGGTTTGAATGCACGCTTTTCGCGGGCCTGGACACTCAATGCCTATGCCGATCATTTCTCCTTTCCCTGGATGAAGTTCCGCACCTATGCCCCCTCCGGAGGATATGACTACCTGGTGCAACTAAACTACCGCCCCGAGCGCAGAATAGAAATGTATGCCCGCTACCGCATCAAAAACAAGCCTCTAAACTCACCCGATGAGAATATTATCCGTTATCTGGATGATGTGAAAAGGCAGAATATCAGATTGCATGCCAGCTATCCCGTAAGTCCTTCCTTTACTTTTCGTAACCGGGTTGAGCTGATATTTTTTGAGCATGGTTCAAAAAAACAAACAGGTTATTTAATTTACCAGGATATCGGGTACCGAAGCTTTGCCAGCCCCTGGGCCATAACCGCAAGGTATGCCATTTTTGACACAGATGGTTTTGATGCAAGGATTTATGCCTATGAAAATGACGTTCTGTATGCATTTTCTTTCCCTTTTTATTCAGATAAAGGACACAGGGCTTATATTGTTGCCAGATATCGGGTAAACAGGAATATTGACCTGCAGGCACGTCTTGCACAAACCGTTTACACCAACAGAAACCAGATAGGAAGCGGACTTGATTTGATTGAGGGAAACGCACGAACAGAAATTAAAGCACAGATGCGTTTAAGGTTTTAGTATCATTTTTATTATCTCAATATTTTTTTTACTGAAGTCTGACATTTGCTTTTTTGCATATATTTGCGCAATTCATTAAGTAATGTTAATAGTTACATCTTTAACTTATTAGTATTCACCAATCAAGCAAAAAAACATATGAAAAACGGTCAACCCAGGGCATTATACACCCTGTTTTTCACAGAAATGTGGGAAAGATTTAGTTACTATGGTATGCGGGCATTATTGATTTTATATATGACCCGGCAGATTTTATACGGAGATAGCCAGGCATATGGTATTTACGCCGCCTACGGAGCATTGGTTTATGCTACTCCATTTATCGGGGGTATCATTGCCGATCAGATACTTGGATACAGGAAGGGAATCATCCTGGGTGCAATATTTATGGCTATAGGACACTTTCTTATGGCAATTGAATCAAGTACATTCTTTTATGGTGCCCTTGCATTTCTTATAATTGGGAACGGTTTTTTTAAACCTAATATCTCATCCATGGTAGGAGGACTTTATAAGCCAGGTGATCCCAGGCGTGATGGAGGATTTACCATATTCTATATGGGTATCAATCTTGGTGCATTTTTGGCACCTCTTGCTTGCGGACTACTTGGTGAGCTCCTTGGATGGCATTATGGATTTGGCCTGGCTGGGATAGGAATGGTATTAGGATTGATTGTTTTCTTAAAAGGTCAGCACCGATTTGAACCAACAAATGGTGCACCTCCCAACCCTGAATTACTTTCAAAAATTATATTCCCCGGTATTAACAGAGAAAGGTTAATTTATATAGCAGCAGCAATAGTAACACCACTCATAGGACTGCTGGTTTACAATTATCACCTTATGGCATTTATTCTTACACCATTTGCAGTTGTGGTATTTATTGGTCTTTTGATAATGTCCTTTTCCTTCGAAAAGATTGAAAGGGAGCGTATATGGGTAATTCTAATCCTGGCATTTTTCTCCATTACGTTTTGGGCATTTTTTGAACAAGCAGGCAGTTCTATCACATTATTCACTGCAAATAATGTAAACCGCGAAATCCTGGGTTTTGTAGTTCCGACTTCAGTTTTTCAATCTGTTAATCCATTTTATATTATCGTATTTGCCCCCATTTTTGCTGCTCTTTGGGTTGCTCTGGGTAAAAGAAATAAAGAACCCAATACAACCATAAAATTTGCGCTCGGTATTATTCAACTGGGACTAGGATTTGGAGTATTTGTTCTGGGTGCCAGCATGGCAGGACCCGATGGAATGGTAGCTTTGGTATTTTTACTTATGGGATATCTTTTGCATACTACCGGCGAATTATGTATTTCCCCGGTTGGGCTTTCCATGGTTACAAAACTTTCTCCCGCACGAATAGTATCAATGGTAATGGGAGCCTGGTTCTTATCTTTTGCAATGGCACAACATGTTGGAGGTATCATCGCAAGACTGACATCTACTGCCCAATACATGGAAACCGGAATTACCTATGAACCTGAAACAAGTTTCACAGGTAAAGACCATTTTTCTATCAGAACTTATTTTGTAAAGGAAATGGATGGAAGAATTGATACTCTTAGGTCTGAACCATTAGAAGTAACAATTGATGTATTTGCTGATCAGCCTGAAGTAATTGTGGAAAAACCAGAGATATTTTATATCCACAGAAATGTGAAACCAGGTGATCAACTGGCAGTGGATTTAAGAGTTCCCTATCTGGATCCCACAGGCAGATTAACAGAAATTGAAATTGAACCTGTGGCTAATTATGGTGAAGTACTCATGCAACTGGATACACTGATCTACAAGGCATATGCAGATATAACCCCTTCTGATCATGAAAGCATTATAAACAATTCAGATATTATTACTGATGCGACTATCATGAGAAAGGATACAATTTTATACACACTGAGAGATATCAGTCGTCCGCAGCTTACAGATGAAGTTGCCCTGGTAATCACAATCTCCGAAGAAGAATTATTTGCTCCGGTTGTACTGAAAGAATCCATCAATTTTTCAGTTCAGAGATCAACGGCGTTAAGGACTTCATTTAACACCATCAATGTTCTTCATAATTTTTACATAGCCAATGGCAAGCCGCTGGGTATTGAGATTGTTGAGGAACCTGCAAATGGTTTTGTTAATACTGGTAGCATGCTTAACCCTTTCGTAGGACCCACCAAAACAATACATATCTACTCCAATGTGTTTTATTACCTTTTTCTTATATCATTGGCAGTGGGTGTTGTAGTTTTCCTGATCTCACCTCTCTTAAAGAAATGGATGCATGGCATTCATTAATTGATAAAGGATATTTAAAAAAGGGTGCAGCCATTGTTTGGCAGCACCCTTTTTTAAGTTTTTACATATAACAACCTATCAACCCATAAACCTATAAACCTATAAACCCAATTACCATCCCGGCCAGAA
>SKVR01000170.1 GCA_007129355.1 Bacteroidales bacterium
GCCAGAATAGAAGCAGGGGATGACATCAGCCGTGAAGAAATGGAATTGTTTCTTGCAACTCAGCAGCAAACCCATACCCGCGGCAAGGATGATCACAGGGAGATTACTGCCATGCTTCTGATATATCGCAGTCCGGCTGCCAACATACAATTGCCACGTATGATCAATGAGAGTACCAATATGCAGGCTGCATCTCCTGCATTGGAATTAAATCGCTTGTTTTCGCTGCTGGCCTTTGGTTTTGATGCGCTGAATATGATTGCATGGGCCATCATCATCATTTCAGGAATTAATATTTTTGTGCATCTGTGGAATACTTTAAGAACAGGTACTTCTGAAATTGCCCTTATGCGGGTTATGGGATCGGGTCGCAAAAAAGTATTTATTATGTTGCTTGTGCAGGGAATGATTCTGGCATTTGGCGGATGGTTTACAGGTGTAATACTGGCAAGGGCAATATGGATGTTTTTACCATCGTTTCATTTTATGCCGGACATGGCATTTGCTTTGTTGCAGTCAAGGGAATTGCTTTTGTTGGTTTATGCGCTGGCAACGGGCATTCTGGCATCACTTATCCCTGCTTGGATGGCCTATAGAACGGATGTACACTTTACCTTAACACGACCCGAAAATGCTTAAAATACTTAGCCTTACACTCGCAATATTTTTAATGAACCAGGGCCCTGACCTGGAAAGCCATTACAATAATAAAGAATGGAATATCCTGCTCAATGATGTCCGTATGCGGTATAGATACAGCATTGAGTACAATACTTTTTTGCAGGTGCCCCGCTTTGGAAATACCCTAAGGCAAATGGACGGCCAGGAAATTACTCTTCGTGGCTTTTTCCTGCCGGCCGATGTTACAGGTGAAGCATTTGTTCTTTCGCATGTGCCCATGCAAATGTGCTTCTTCTGTGCCGGAGCCGGTATTGAGTCGGTTGTGGAGCTTCACAGCATTGTTACACACAATATCCGGTTCAGACGTTTAAATACAGATGATTTCATCGAAGTAAAAGGCCGTCTGAAGCTTAATCAGGACAATCTGGATCATTTGATTTATATTCTGGAAGATGCAGAGTTGGTGAAGGTTATCAGGTAGGGTTTATGGGTTTATGGGTTGATAAGTTGATGGGTTGAATGGTTTATGGGGTTATCCGGATTTATTCTTTTTTATCTCCTTCATTCTTTCGTGGTGTTATGTGATAGCGCACTCTCAATTGATTGTCATCTTTTGATGGTTTGTTTTTTTGGGATTGAGTTGCTTTCATTGTTGTATCGCCCTGCCCGGATGCAGTGGGTTTCATCCAGTAGGGTGGATTTCCCGGGTCGTAATCTTCATCATCTGCTTCAGGTTCCAGTTCCCATGAATATATTTTGCGCTGCGGGCCGGTTTCCCGGTAAAATAAAGCCAGAATAAACCCTGAAAGCATACCCATAAGGTGGCCTTCCCATGAAACTCTTTCCCGCAAAGGAAATATTCCCCAGACCATACTTCCGTAAAGGAAAGCCACAAGCAATGAAAGAGCCATCAGCCGGGGGTGCCGGCGTATTACCCCACTCACAAAAAGGAATGCAGCCCAGGCATAAATTATACCACTTGCGCCTATATGATATGACTGTCTTGCAAACACCCAAACCCAAATACCGCTTATGAGCCAGGAAAACAGTGTAATGCGAATACCCAGCTCGCGGTAAAAATAAAATAGTGCAGTGCCCAGGATGAGCAGGGGAAACGTGTTGGAAATTAAATGATCGTAACCGGAATGTATGAGTGGTGAAAAAATGATGCCCTGCAATCCTGAATACGTAAGGGGATATACACCCAGTGTCCTGAAATCCAGATCCCAGAAACTCTGAAAAATTTGTATGAGCCAAAGCACCGATACATAAATGGTAGGGTAGAGAAACGCACTTATGGTTTTTCTAATTTCGGTGCTCATGATTCTCCTGTTTTTGGCATAATATCCCGGAAATTGAACTTTTCAGCAGGGCATAAAAGTACAAACTTTTCCCGAAAAGGGAGTAACAAATACTTGTTTGTGATTTTCATATTAATTACATTTCCGGCCTTTTATGTTTTTTTTACACAATAAATCAAGGGGGGTTTATGTCTTTTGGCTACTTTTGTTCGTTTAGCTATAAATGATTGATAAACAAAATCTGATGACAGTGGTTTAATCATTAACTTTATTAGCAAAATAATCCAACTGATTCAAATCAATCTGTTTTCAAAAACAGTTTTTGATTAAATATTTTACCGAGTTCTAATTAACACACATATCCGATGTATTTGAATAAATTGCAAATATTTTTTAAAAGCCTTTCTTTTATAGTTCTAATATCTGTATCATTTACAGGTTTATTTGCTCAAAGCTCACCTGATGCTACAGAAAAGTTTCTCAGGGCCCTAAGAATAGTCAATTTTGCTTATGTAGAGCCTGTTGATGACGGAAAACTGGTAGAAGATGCCATACGAGGAATGCTCAGAGAACTGGACCCACATTCGGTTTATCTTTCCGCTGAAGAGTTGCGTGAAGCCAATGAGCCTCTTATTGGAAGTTTTGATGGAATTGGCGTTCAGTTTAACATTATCAATGATACCATTGTGGTGGTTTCTCCCGTTCCTGGTGGCCCCAGCGAAAAAGTAGGAATTTTACCGGGCGATAAAATCGTTGCCATTGATGGAGAGATATCAACCGGAAGTAATGTTAACAACAATTTTGTTATGCAACGCCTGCGCGGTGAACGTGGAACGATTGTTGAAGTGGGTATATCCCGGCGCGGTGTTCGCGAAGTACTGGATTTTACCATTACACGTGATCAGATTCCCATTAATTCAATGGATGCTGCGTTTATGGCAACCCCTGAAATTGGTTATATCAAACTTAACCGTTTCTCCCGCACTACCATGCGCGAGTTTCGTGATGCTCTTCGCGACCTTATGTCGCAGGGTATGATGCACCTGATCCTGGATCTCAATTATAATTCAGGTGGCTTTTTGGATGTGGCCATCGATCTTGCCGATCAGTTTCTGGAAAGGAATAAAATGATCGTTTATACCGAAGGAAATGCCAGTCCCACGCAGGAATTTAAATCTACGAATACTGGAAATTTCAAATCCGGTAAACTTGTAATTCTTATTAATGAAGGCAGTGCTTCAGCCAGCGAGATTGTTGCAGGTGCAGTGCAGGATTGGGACAGGGGGCTGCTTGTGGGGCGTCGTTCTTTTGGTAAAGGTTTGGTTCAGAGACCCTTTGAACTGCCCGACGGAAGTGCAATCAGGCTCACAACTGCACGTTATCATACACCCACCGGCAGAAGTATTCAGAAACCCTATGAAGAAGGCACCGAATCTTATTATAGCGATTTAAGCGAAAGGCTCAGGTCAGGAGAACTGGTAAGTGCCGAAAATATTAAATTCCCCGATTCACTCAAATATTTCACCAAGCTTAATAAGCGTGAAGTTTATGGTGGTGGAGGCATTATGCCCGACTTTTTTATACCCCTTGATACCAACAGGGTGTCTTCATACTACAGTAAATTACTGCGCACGGGTGCCATCAATACTTTCAGTATCGAATATGCCAATTCAAATCGTGAGCGTTTGCTGAGAAGCTACTCTGATGTAGATTACTATCTTGCTAATTTCAATGTAGATGGCAATTTACTTGAAAGGCTTTATTCTCATGCATCTAATCAGGGTATTGAAAGAGAAGAAGATGAGATGGATGTTAGAGACGAGTATATGGAAAATCAGCTGAAGGCTTTGATAGCAAGAAGTTTGTGGGATTTCAGTGCCTTTATTCAGGTAAGGATTCAAAGTGATGAAGCTTATTTGCGGGCACTTGAAATTATTCAGGCTGATACCTTCAACAGGTTGAAGGTTAAATACAAGTAGATTATTAGGGGTCTACTGGCCGAGAAAATTTATTATTTCTGACAGGGAGTTCATTACCGGATTCCCTGTTTTTTTAAGTCTTTCGCCGTGCTGATGACCTATTGAAACAAGCAGATTGTTAACATTGATGTCCTGCGCTACCTCGGCATCGTGAATGGTATCACCGATAAATACACTGCGCGTAACATCAATTTTCTGTTCAACTATCAACTGCTTTGCAATGGCGGTTTTTCCGAAAGCAAGATTATCGCTGATACCGGTAACTTTATGAAAATAATGCAGTATGTTACGTTCTTTAACCGACCGAATAAGTGCATCATGTTCCATGGCTGAAACAATAAACTGACGCTTGCCTTTGTTTTTAAACCAGGACAGAATCTTAACAGCATCATCAAACAGCGGAACCCGGCTGATACCTTCATTATAATGGACAATGAATTCTTCGGCAGGTATTTCGAATGCTTCCTTGTTGAAGTCGAAACCCAGCTGACCATAGTATTCCTTTACGGGGAAGGTAAAGACCTGCAGGTAACGGTCGGGGCAAAGCAGCGTCAACTGGCGCTTCTTCAGAAGTTTGTTCATGCTTCTGATGCATAGGTTCATGTCATTCAAAAGGGTACCGTTCCAGTCCCAGAGTATGGTATCAATTTCCGATAATCGCATGCAAAGTATCTGTTTATTAAAATGGTTTTAGAAATGGCAAAATTAAAGTTTTGAAAGGATTCATCCCTTTTGTTTGATGAAAAAAACTTAGGTTTGCAAATTAAAATATTCAAATTATGAGTCTGACTATCATTATTATAATTATTACGGC
>SKVR01000127.1 GCA_007129355.1 Bacteroidales bacterium
GATCGGCCATTTCAGAACTGGACCAGAACTTCTGCCGATATTCTGGGTACGGTCTTTATCTATACCGATTATACCATCCCATTTGAACCATTGCGTAAGGAACTTACCCGATTGCTTGAATCAAGCCCGCACTGGGACGGTAAAGTTAATGTGCTGCAGGTTACTGATTCAAAGGAAACCACACTGGAAATCCGAGCCTTGATGAGCGCAGACACCAGCCCGCAGGCATGGGATCTGAGGGTTTATATAAGGGAAAAACTCATTGAGTTTATACAAAAGGAATATCCGCAGTGTTTACCGAGAACAAGAGTCGTACTTCAGGAGAATTCTGCGAAATAATTTACTGTTTCTCAAGGCATTTTAAAAGATCCACTGCATCTTCCTGTTGCTTGAGTACATATTTGGCATCGGTTTTCAGCAATCCAACCCTTACCGTCCATGCATGTTCGGGTAAGGTCTGGAATAACATTTCATCAGACCAACCTGCTCCAATAGCCAGCACAAAATCATAATTTTTTCTTAATACCCAGTGCAAAGCCAGCTCTCCTTTGTTTATACCTGAGTTGCTTACTTCAATGATCTTCTTGCCCTTCAAAACCTGTACCCCTATGTTGGTAGTTATTGACAGCAAATGGTCGCTTACTTCCTTGCTTAAGAATGATGCCTGCTCAATATCGGCTTTATGATAATGCCATGATATGGAGAAGTCACGTTCTTCTATATAAGCTCCGGGTAACCGGTCAGTATATATATCAAGAATAGGAAGAATTTCCTCTTTCCATTCATTTGAAAGGGGTTTAAAGAGCTTCCATTCTTTTTCTTTCGCTTCATGTATCCATGTGCCATGTTCGGCTGTAAGATTTACGGGAGTTTTGCCAAACCAGTTATCCAGGTAGTCCTTACTCCGTCCGCTAATGATTACGATGTCCGTTTCATCTGTTTCATTAAGTTTCTGCAACAGATTGATTATTTCTTCTGATGGTTTTGCTTCCTCCGGATCCCGGGTTAATGGTACGAGTGTGCCGTCATAGTTTACAATAATGATGCGGTTTTTGGCTTGCTGATAATTCTTGAGCAGCTTGTCAGTAATTTCCGGTTTCAAAATTTTTGCTTTTGAAGTAAAGCTGGAAACCCTGCTGATATCAATTAAGCTATCGACATAATCATTTGCCCAGCGTGTTACATTATATCGCTTCAGCCGTTTTTGCATAAGCTTATTCCTGCGGATTTGTTCATCATCAGGAATGCTTAGAGCTTCTGCTATACTATCAGCAATTTCGTTGATGTTATTGGGATTGATAATGATGGTTTCACCCAGTTCTTTTGCTGCTCCGGTAAATTCACTTAAAATCAAGACTCCTTTATGGTCATGCAAAGAAGCAATATACTCTTTGGCTACCAGGTTCATCCCGTCGCGAAGAGGTGTAATGAGCGATACAGCACTCATACGGTATTGGGCAATGAGCTCCTTGTGGGAAAAGGAAGTATATTGGTAGATTATGGGTGTCCAGTTTACCTTTCCAAAATTACCGTTAATGCTGCCGACCAGCTCATCCAGTCTTCTTTTAATTTTCTGGTAAGATGCAACTCCTGTGCGTGATGGTACCACAACCATATTCAGGAATACCTTGCCGTGCCATTCGGGGTATTTTTTCAGGAAAAGCTCATATCCCTGAAGGCGGTTGAGAATTCCTTTTGAATAATCAAGCCGGTCAACAGATAAAATGATTTTGGGTTCATCGGGTCCTGGCTTGTCTGACGGGAAAGGTGAAACATCCATTGTATTGAATTTGTCAAACTCAATACCCATAGGGAAGGTTCCCACTTTAACAACCCTATCGGGTAAATCGATGTTACCCATATGGTTTTCTTTACCCAGGATACGAAGAACTGACCTGAGAAAATACTGTGCATAGTCGTGTGTATGAAAACCAATAAGATCAGAGCCCAGTAGGCCTTTCAGTATCTCCCTGCGGCTTTCTTTGGGGAACAGGCGGTACATCTCAAAAGAAGGAAAGGGTATGTGCAGGAAAAATCCGATAGGATTTTTTACTTTCTCCCTGAGCATGGCCGGAAGAAGCATTAGGTGGTAATCATGAACCCAGAGTATATCGCCGGGTTTGACCACTTTTAATACTTCATCACAAAAGATCTCATTAAGCTTCTTATACTCATCCCAAAACTCATTTTCAAAACTTGCATAATTAGGAAAATAATGAAACAAAGGCCAGATGGTTTTATTGCAAAAACCCAGGTAAACATTATCCATTAGTTTTTGCGAAAGAAATACCGGAGATGCCTTATGCTCTTTTTCAACTGTTTTACGCACAAAATCTTCGTCATTCTTGTCAATGGTCATGCCGGGCCATCCCATCCAGATATAATCATCAATATCTGATACGGATTTCCCCAAACCTTGGAGGAAGTCACTTAATCCGGATACCAGACCTCCAGCACTTTTTTCATACTTAAACTTTCCGTCCTCTTTTTTTACCGATACAGGCAAACGGTTTGATACTATCAATAATCTCATGTCCTTTTAATTTAGAGTAAATACTTTTTTATCATTGGTTTCGAAAAGGTGTGTTTCGCCTTTTACTCCGATAGTAACCGGATTAGCCCAGCCTTTATCGAATGCGATGGTAAGTTTCTTATGGTTGATTTCAAGCTTCATCCAGTGGCCCCGATAACGTAGATTGAACTTCATCTCCTCAATCCCTTCAGGCAACCGGGGGTTAAACCAGAGCACATCATCTCTGATTTCTAAACCCGAATAGCAGCGCTGGATAAGATCAAGGGTTCCTGCCATGGCTCCCAGATGGATTCCTTCATGGGTTGTGCCACCCTGAATATCCCTGAAATCGCTCATAAGAGCTTTCCGGAATCGCTTCCAGGATTCGTCGCGCCGCGAACGGGCATACACCCAGGCATGAATTACCTGGCTCAGGGTAGAACCATGTGCGGTGCGCTTCCTGTAGTATTCAATGTTTTCAGGGATGGAATCAGGAGAGAAATCATATCCCAGCTTCTCAAATATGGCTGATAGCTCCTCTGCTGAGAACAGGTAGAAAAGCATCAAAACATCAGCCTGTTTGCTTGCTTTGTAATTGTTGCAGGAATCACCCTCTGCTTCAAGAATACGGTCCAGGCGCAGCGAATGACCATGTTTTTTATGGTAATAATCCCAGTCCAGCTCCTTAAGTTTTTCATAATCATCAAACTGCAAAATGATATGATCATCAAATGGGACATACATTTTTTGAGTGATGTCTTTCCATCTTTCAATATCTTTCACGTCATATCCTACTGACTGTTCCAGGTTTTTGCAGCAGTTTTCGTCAAGTAAACCAAGTAAGTCGAGGGCATGCTGAATTACCCATACCGCCATTATATTGGTATATGCATTGTTGTTCAAGCCTGGGTCGTCCTCATCTGCATCAGGATAATGTGTGTGATATTCATCGGGTCCCATAACTTTCAAAATCTCATATCTGCCTTTTTCTTTATGGAATTCGGCAATGCTTGACCAGAACAATGCTGTTGAAAGAATAATTTCGGCTCCGTGCGAAAGCATAAAGTCCATATCACCGGTACTTTGGTAATAATGCCAGACATTATAGGGCACGGCTGCATTTATGTGATATTGCAGGTGTGATACATCGGGCAGCCAACGACCCGATTCGGGATTCAGATGCATCTTCTGGGTTTCTTCCCGTCCGTTACTTCCACTTTGCCAAGGAAACATCGCTCCGCGAAACCCCGCTTCCTTTGCCGCATAACGTGCTTCGGTAAGCCTGCGGTAGCGATACATGAGCAATGAGCGTGATAGCTGCGGGTGGTGCAGGTCTAAGAAAGGTTGTATATACAACTCATCCCAGAAAATATGTCCGCGATAGGCTTCACCATGCCAGCCCCTTGCGGGTATCCCGATATCATAGTCAATGCTGTTGTATGAAACGGTTTGATAAAGATGAAAAATATGCAGACGGGTAACCAGCTGATCCAAGTCTTCATTGGTTTTCAACTCAATGTCGTTGAATTGCCATAATTGATCCCAATTTGTAGCATGAGCTTGTTCAAGTTGTGCAAATCCTTTTGAGCGATTGATTAGCTTACGGGCTTCGGTTAGCGGGTCAGCAATGGCCATATCGCGCGATGTATAGAAGGATGCAATTTTTTCAATGATATATTTTTTTCTTTCTACACATTTGAAGGTAAAATCTCCTCCAATAAACCCTTTATTTTTAACTGATTTCTGTTTAATATTCTTTTTATCACCATTCTCATATATAAATGTGCGCGCAGCCTGGGCAACCAGTATATTGGATTGTTTGGAATGACTCTGCAGGTATACGCTGCTATCGTTAAAGTGCCCTGTATTTAGCATTTCAATATGATCCTGGTTGAGATCGCTGTATCGTTCCACATTGTTATTGATGATATCTCCGTCAATTCCTGATCGCAAGGTGATCTCTCCGGTCCAGTTTTCGGGAGTTAACTCCCATTGGATGGCAGCAGCATGAGGATTATCCATACTGACCAGTCTACGGCTGAAAAGAGATGTTTCTCTGCCTTGCTTATCACGAAATCTCATCCTGCGCTCCAGTATGCCTTCCCTGATTTTCAGGTCAGTACGGAAATCAAGAACTTCCAGCTCATCCATATCAAACCAGTCGCCATCATCAATCTTAAA
>SKVR01000252.1 GCA_007129355.1 Bacteroidales bacterium
ACAAAATAGATAAACAGGTTTTTTATTTTTTACATTTTTTTATGTCCGAAATATTACGTATATTTGGTCTAAATAAAAATAAGACTTAAATTTTTCTTAGAATATTGATTAACAAATAGCTATAAAAACATAAACAATAATAAATACATTAAAACTTTTTAGATATGAGAAAAAACATTTTAACAACCGCATTAATTTTAGGAGGGATAGGTGCCCATGCGGGCTCTTTTAACTTCGAAACCTACAATTTCCCAGTTGAACTTTCTAACGGAGAAACCATTGAAATTACATTGCAACAGGAACTTCCGGTAGCAGACTATACAGAAGATTTTATCAAGACTTCTCAAGAGCTCATGCGTGAAACTCTTGACCACGAAAAGATGCTTCAACTTCTTAATAAAATTCGCAAGGTTGAACAGGAAGTTAATGAAGAATTACCCATCTGAGAAAGAATCGATTTTGATAATACAACTTAAGCCGGGTAATTTGCCCGGCTTTTTTTATAGTAAACAGCTACTGTCAAACATTTTTGACACAAAAACAGAGCATAATCGTTTAATATTAAACTAATTATAAATTAATTAAATGAGAGCTTAATACTAAACTTAAAACAACCAACCATGGAAGAAAGTAAAAGCACAACATTGAGTTGCTCGATACCATAAAAGTTTACTTTAAGAAACACGATATTCACGTTGAGGTAGTAATGCTGGTTGCACTTATTGCCATAGCACGAAAAGTTATTCTATTGGATTTTGATAAATACTCCGGACTGGAAGTACTGGGTATCGCAAGTATAGTAATAGCACTTTCTCTGGGGTATTATTTCATCAAAAAAGCAGGAGGCTGTGATTTCTGGCCCAAAGAAAAAGAGACAGTCAATGATGTAGTAATTGAAGAAACAGAATTTGATGATGACGGTAAAACCAGGATTGCCGAAAGAAAGAAAGAAAGAAAACCCTGAAGGAAAAAAATACTGAAGAACAGGTTGAACCCGATAATAAGTCGACATATACTGGCCCGAGAGATGCAATTATTGAGAGAAAAATGGAAAGTGAGCGGAATAAAAAAGATAAAAAATAAATCAACGCTAATTTTTCTTCCTTTTTGCTAATCTTTTCTTACTTTCGCAAGCGGAAAAGCATTAAACCTCATAACAGAATTCTAATAACATGTCTACGGTTGAATCCGCCACCAGGTATATTTTTGTAACGGGAGGTGTTACATCCTCATTAGGAAAGGGAATTATTTCCGCATCACTTGCCAAACTTCTTCAGGCAAGGGGTTACACTGCAACGATTCAAAAGCTCGATCCCTATATTAACATCGACCCTGGTACACTTAACCCTTACGAACACGGCGAATGCTATGTTACGGAAGATGGCGCGGAGACCGACCTTGACCTTGGGCATTATGAAAGATTCCTGAATGTACCCACATCACAAGCCAATAATGTAACCACAGGAAGAATTTACCAGTCGGTAATAGACAAAGAAAGAAGAGGAGACTACCTCGGAGAAACCGTTCAGGTTATTCCCCATATTACCGATGAAATCAAACATTGCATCAAGCTGCTGGGGGAAGATAATAAATATGATTTTGTAATTACCGAAATCGGAGGTACCGTTGGTGATATTGAATCGTTGCCATATGTTGAAGCCATAAGGCAGTTGCGATGGGAACTCGGCAACCGTTGCATAGTAGTTCATTTGACACTTGTACCCTATCTCGCAGCTGCCAAAGAACTAAAAACCAAGCCCACACAACATTCTGTAAAAACCATGCAAGAATATGGTGTGCAGCCCGATATACTGGTTTGTCGCACCGAAAAGCCCCTCAACGAAAGTATAAAAAACAAAATTGCACTTTTCTGTAATGTGAGCCCGGCTGCCGTAATTGAATCTATTGATACTGATAGTATTTACAGGGTTCCCCTGCTTATGCGTGAAGAAAAGCTCGATCTGCAGGTATTGAAGAAAGCTCAAATGTCGCCCAATTGCACTCCTGAATTACAAACGTGGGAAGAGTTTATCAACAGGTTGCAAAACCCTGAAAAGAATGTAAAAATTGCTCTCGTAGGAAAGTATGTTGAATTAATGGATGCATACAAATCTATTATTGAATCGTTGATACACGCAGGTACTTCCAACAAATGCAAGGTTGATCTGAAAATGATTCATTCTGAGCATATTGAGAGTGGAAATATACAGAATCTATTTGCCGGGATATCAGGAATAATTGTAGCACCTGGGTTTGGAGAAAGAGGTATTGAGGGTAAGATATCGGCCATTACCTACGCCCGCACAAAGAAAATTCCTTTTCTGGGCATTTGCCTGGGAATGCAGTGTGCTACCATTGAGTTTGCCCGCAACGTATTATCCCTGAACAAAGCCCATTCTACTGAAATGTTGCCCGGTACTCCCCACCCAATTATTGATATCATGGAACAACAAAAGAAAATAACGCTGAAGGGTGGAACCATGAGGCTGGGTGCATATGCATGTAATCTGAAAGAAGGCACAAAAGCATTTGATATATACGGAAAATTGAATATTTCAGAAAGACACAGGCACCGATACGAATTCAATAATAAGTATCTGGAGCTTTTCGAAACCAATGGCATGATAGCCTCTGGTATAAATCCCGACACCAACCTGGTTGAAATAATGGAAATTCCTGATCATCCGTGGTTTATAGGTGTCCAATTCCATCCTGAATATAAAAGTACTGTGGCCAACCCTCATCCTCTTTTTGTAAACTTTGTTAAGGCTGCCATCGAATTTAATAACGGCAAAACTAATTGAGGAACATTTTGTACTTTTGCAGGATTATTTTCTGGCCATATAATTCCGGAAATTTACTTTGTATTACAACTTATACTAATCATTTATAATCACCCACCATAATGAACAGAGATAATATTGTTGGTCTGATTCTGATCTTTGTTATTCTTATAGGATTCAGCATTCTTAATGCACCCAGCGAAGAGGAAAAACTGGAAGCACAAAGGCAAAGAGACAGTATAGCAGCAGTAAGGGCCGAAGAACAAAAAACAAGAGAAGCAGCAGCATCTATGGCTGAACAAGCCATTGCCACTGAAAAAGAAGAAATTTCCACCATCGAAAATGACTCCATTAGAGAAACTGCACTTAAAGATCGTATGGGTTACTTTGCCGGTGCGGCAACCGGAGAGGAGGACTTCTATACTGTTGAAAATGAATTGATCCGTTTGAAGTTCTCAAACAAAGGAGGCTTTCTCGAAACAGTTGAACTAAAGGAATTTAAAACATGGGATCAACGCCCCCTCAAACTGGTATATGGCGATAATAATATTTTCAATCTCCAGTTCTATTCTGCCAACCGGCTCATATCAACCCGCGATTTGTATTTTGAACCTGATGCAGGTGATATTGACCTTACAAATGTAAAAGAACTTACGGTAAACCCCGGAAGTGAAATTACATTTTCAATGAGATTATATCCGGATAATCATACTCCTGAAAACCCAAAATACCTGGAACTTGCATATACCTTAAAAGGCGATGATTACATGATCGACTTCAACATCAACACCGTTGGAATGTATGATGTAATTGCCGCTAACTCCAGCTTCCTGAATCTTGACTGGCAAATGGACCTTCACCGGCAGGAAAAAAGCCGCAAAAACGAAATGAATGTTACTACCATTCATTATAAATTTTTTAATGACGATGTTGAAAAACTTCGGGAAACCAGGGATGCAACAGAAAATCTCAGAACCTCCGTAAGATGGATTTCCTTTAAGCAGCAATTTTTCTCAAGTATACTTATTGCCGGCAATAACTTCAGCAGTGCAGTAGTTTCTACCCAATCCTATGAAGAGGCCCAGGATGAGTTGCTTAAAAGAATGACAGCGGCTATCGATATACCGTATAATCCGAGAGAGAATAATATTATTCCCATGCATTTCTATTTCGGCCCCAACCACTTTAATACACTTAAAGCCCACGACATCAAACTTGAGGAACAAATTCCACTTGGATGGGCCCTTTTTGGCTGGATCAACCGATTTATTGTTATTCCGGTATTTAATTATCTCGACAGTTTCAACATGAACTATGGTATTATCATTCTCATCCTTACCTTAATGCTGAAACTGGTGCTCTTCCCAATTGCTTTCAAAACCTACGTCTCACAAGCCAGAATGCGCGTACTGAAACCCGACATTGAAGAGCTCAGTCAGAAGTTTCCCAAAAAGGAAGATGCCATGAAAAAACAGCAGGCTCAGATGGCATTGTATAAAAAGGCCGGGGTAAATCCAATGGCGGGATGTGTTCCCATGCTGCTTCAATTTCCTTTTCTTATTGCCATGTTCAGATTTTTCCCTGCATCATTTGAATTGAGGCAGGAAGGCTTTCTTTGGGCCGATGACCTCTCATCCTATGATTCTATAATGGATTTGCCGTTCACTATTCCATGGTATGGCGACCACGTAAGTTTATTTACTCTTTTAATGGCTGTTTCAACTGTAATCTACACCCATATGAACAGCCAGATGATGAGCACAGGTACACAAATGCCGGGCATGAAAACTATGATGTATTTTATGCCTGTAATGCTGCTCTTTATTTTCAACAGTTTTGCTTCCGGATTGAGCTACTATTATTTCCTCGCAAACGTAATAACATTCG
>SKVR01000223.1 GCA_007129355.1 Bacteroidales bacterium
CAAATTACCGTAAAAGATATAAATATAACGGAAGTTTAAATTTTAACTATGCCATAAACATTCTTGGAGAAAGAGATCTTCCCGGGTACGAGAGAAATCGCGATTTCAGAGTGCAATGGAGTCACGGTCAGGACCCAAAAGCAAGGCCCAATAGTGTGTTTCGTGCCAATGTAAACGCAGGTAGCAGTTCATATAATCGTTTTAACCCAACAACAACCTCTGATTATCTTTCCAATACCTTTTCTTCCAACATCAGCTATTCTGCCAATTGGGCCGGCAGGTACAACCTGTCAGTAAACGCAAGGCACAGCCAGAACACAATTACCGAAATGGTAGACCTGAGCCTGCCCGAAGTGGCTTTCAGCATGGCCAGATTTTATCCGTTCAGAAGAAGTTCGCCTGAAGGCAAATTACGCTGGTATGAGGAAATTACCATGAACTATAACATGAATGCATCCAACAGGATTAGCATTTCTGAAAAGGATATGTTTACAAGTGCCATGTTTGACAATATGAAAAATGGGGTTCAGCATTCAATTCCATTAAGCCATAGTTTCAGAGTTTTAAGGCATTTTAACCTTAGCAATTCACTAAGCTATAACGAAAGATGGTATTTCGAAAAGATAGAAAGATATTGGGAATCAGAACATACGGATGATTTCACTGACCCGGGTGTTCCTATATCTGGGCAGGTGTTAACAGATACATTGGGAGGTTTTTATGCTGTTCGCGATTTCAATTACAGCACATCCTTAAATACCCGCGTTTACGGGCTTATGCAGTTTCAACGCGGGCCGGTTACTGCTTTGCGTCATGTAATCTCTCCAAGTTTGAGCTTTTCATTCAGGCCTGATTTTGCAGATCCTTTTTGGGGTTATTATGGTTTTTACGATGATCCCAACCGTGAGCAACCTGTAAGATATTCTCATTTTGAAGGAGCAACTTATGGATTCCCCGCCGCCGGAAGATCTGGTTCAATAAGCCTTTCGGTTTCGAACAATTTGGAGATGAAGGTAAGAAGCCGCAGAGATACCGTTACAGGCGAAAGAAAGATTGCCTTGATTGACAATCTTAGCATTTCGGGAAGCTACAACCTTGCCGCCGATTCCTTAAACATGAGCGATATAAGAGTAAGTGGTCGTACCCGCTTGTTCGGACAGTTTGATGTTACCTATAGCGGTATATGGTCACCCTATGCTGTTAATGAGCAGGGCACTCGCATAAACAAGTATCTGTGGGAAGACGGGCAAAAGCTCCTGCAGCGCACCAATACTCAGTGGAGCCTGAATTTCAACTATACAATGAGCTCAAAAACCAATTCTTCAGGGGGGAACGGTTCAAGTCCTCAGCAGGGTTCAGCCCACCAGGGCATGACCGGAATGATTGGAAATGGATTGAATGGTAATGGACTAGAAGATGAAATGGAACAGCCTGAATCATTGCCCCCAGGCGTTATTGATTACAGCGTACCATGGTCACTTAGGTTTTCATATAATTTCACTTACAATGCCCCGGTTGATCGACGTACGCTCGCTGCAAACCGAACTTATCGACAGAATCTTAACTTTTCGGGCGATGTAAACCTTACAGAGAACTGGCGTATAGGCTTCAGCAGCGGATACAATTTCGATGAAAATAAAATTACTTTTACTTCTCTTGACGTATACAGAGACCTGCATTGCTGGGAACTGTTAATTAACTGGGTCCCATTCGGATTTCGTCAAAGCTATAACCTTACACTAAGAGTGAAATCATCCGTACTGCAGGACCTTAAACTCACACGTCGTACACATCATCTTGACAGGGCTTTCAATTAGATGTTGTGTTTGAATGAAACTGATAATTTTTTTACAAATGTTTTTCAGAAATAATTAGTGGTTTTGAAAAAAAAATTGAATATTTGCACTGTGCAAAAGCAAGGGTAGGTGAAAATAGAGAATTAAAGAAATAACTGCAATCAATTCATTAATTCAAATTTATAAGAATGAAGACAATTATTCAGATTGGATTAGCCATTGTAATATTGGTATTGGTGTATTTTATTTATAATAGTATTATGGAGCCTGTGCGTTTCAACCAGGAAGTTGCACGTCGTGAGGCCATGGTTGTTCAGCGCCTTAAGGATATCAGGCAGGTACAGATTGCCCATCGTGCCAGGTACGGTGATTTCAATAGCGACCTTGATTCATTGATAAGATTTGTGAAGGATGATTCGCTTGCTGTTATCCGGGCAATTGGGAGTGTTCCTGACACATTAACTGAAACCGAAGCAGTGAGATTGGGAATCGTACAGCGCGATACCATTTGGGTTCATGCAAAAGACAGTCTTTTAAGAAGAGCACGTTACCCTGTTGATTCCCTGCCATATATTCCATTTACAGGTGGAAAACGTTTTGAAATGGATGCAGGTAAGATAGAAAGAGGTTTTACCAAACTTCCGGTGTTTGAAGCCAAAGCTAATCCCGTTGATTACCTTAGAGATATTGACAGATGGAGGGTATATTATACACGCGATATCGAAGACGGTTTAAAAGTAGGCTCTATGTTTGAAGCCTCAATCGACGGAAACTGGGAGTAATCAATCATAACATAATGCAAAATATCGTTAGGGAGCTTTACTGTATAAATGATACAGAAACTGCTGAATTAAACGATCGTGGAAAAAAAATTCTATCCATCGAGCTTTCGCTTGATGGATTTTCTTATTGTGTGCTTGATGCAGAAAAGTTTCGCTATATAGCACTGGAATCTTTTGCCTTCGAAGGAATAAAAGATTTAAATGATTTATGTCCTGTCCTGGATGAAACGGTAAGAGAAAAAATGTTGCTTACAGGTTCTTATCAAAGAATAAGTTTTGCATTAAACACTCCTGATGTTACCCTTGTGCCTGCTGACTTATTCTCCTACACCGAAAAAAACACATACCTTAACTTTAATTCTTACATCGATCAGGAAATAGAAACCCGGGTAGACAAGCTAAATAACCTTTCTGCCTTTGCTATTTATGCTTTTCCCAAACAATTACTTCATAAAATAAACTTTCTTTTCCCTGCCTGCCGTATCAGGCATATTTCTACCAGCTTGATAGAGAATATCCTATATATGGTTAGGTATGGAAGAGTAAGCCCTCAACTGGTACTTCACGTTCAAAAGGGTAATTTCCAGATACTTCATTTTGTTGGTGAAAATCTCTCATTTTACAATTCTTATCGTTATCAAAACTGGGATGATTTATTTTACTACCTGTTTTTTGTACTTGAACAATTAGGGTTAGAAGCTGAAAAAATAGACATGATGCTATATGGTGAGGTGGGTATAGAAAGTGAGTTTTATAAAAAAGTTAAGTTGTATTTTAAATCTTTCAGTTTTGGTCCTAGAAGTGACCTATATAAATACAGTGAATCTTTTGATGACATCCCTCATCATTTTTATTATAATCTTTTAAGTTTGAATGCATGCGGATAATAGGGGGCAAAAATCAGCGAAGGCAAATTATTGCTCCGGGAAAACTGCCCGTAAGGCCTACTACCGATATGGCCAAGGAGGCTCTTTTTAACATACTGAACAATCATTTCGATTTTGAAGAAATTGAAGTACTTGACCTTTTTGCAGGTACCGGCAATATTTCATATGAATTTGCATCAAGAGGTGCGAAAGAAGTCATATCTGTTGATATTAATAACCATTGCATCCACTTTATCAAGCAAACAATTGAAAAATTTGACTTCCCCAATTTAAAATCTGTAAGAGCCGATGTATTTCACTTTCTGGGTATTTGCAGGCAATCTTTTGATATAGTATTTGCCGACCCTCCTTATGACTTAAGCCGGATAAAGGAAATTCCTGCCAGGGTGTTTGATGCATCCGTTTTAAAACCCGGAGGATGGCTGGTGGTTGAGCACAGCGAAGAAGTTAAATTTAATGAGCACCCATTGTTTTTTGAAAGCAGAAGATACGGAAAGGTCCGCTTCAGTTTTTTTATACAACCTGGCCACGATGATACAGATACTTAAAGCAGGCAAAGAACATCTTGAGTATATTATGGATTTCCAGGTAAAGATGGCTGCTGAAACCGAAGACCTTCAACTTGATAAAGATATTGTCAGATCAGGGGTTTTTCATGTTTTTGAAAATGAGCATAAAGGTTATTATCTGGTTGCCCTGTTAAATGAAAAGATTATTGCATCACTGCTGGTTTTGTATGAATGGAGCGATTGGCGAAATGGTAATGTTTTGTGGATTCATTCTGTTTACGTTTTGCCAGTTTACAGAAAGCAAGGGCTATTTAGAATGATGTTTGAGCAACTGAGGCAGGATGTAATAACTGATAGTACTCTAAAAGGAATTAGACTATATGTCGATAAATCTAATGTAATCGCTCAGGAAGTCTACAAAAAACTGGGTATGAACGATCAGCATTACAATTTGTTTGAATGGATGAAACTTGCATGAACGATGGTTAATCCTTAGACTATAAAAACTGAAATCAGAAAATACTTCTAATATGAAACGAGTAGCTGTTTTCCCCGGATCTTTTGACCCCATCACCCGAGGCCATGAATCTATTATAAGAAGGGCAATTCCCCTTTTTGAAAAAATTATTGTGGCCATTGGTGTAAATGCTGAAAAGGCTGGTTTTTTCCCCGTTGAAAAAAGAAAAGAATGGCTTGAAAAAGTTTTTAAAAATGATCCAACCGTACATATTGATATTTATTCAGGACTTACTGTTGATTACTGCAGGAAAAATGAAATCAAATACATACTTCGCGGTCTTCGTACATCAGCCGACTTTGAGTTTGAGCGCAGCATAGGGCAGATCAATAAGCAGATGCATCCACCCATAGAAACTGTGTTTTTGCTTACAACCCCTGAATATACTGCACTAAATTCTTCTATAGTAAGAGATATTATCAGGCATGGTGGCGACCCGCATTCATTTGTCCCTGAGGGCGTAGAGTTTTAAAATCTTAGGCCGTAAACCTTAAATATACCGTATTAAAATATTTTCTCCTGTTTTTCGTTTGCAGCAATAGATAAAGCAATTTCATGTCTTTGAAATTTATGAATAATTTCCTGATTTTTCTTTTTGTACTTTTTACAGGCCAGCTTTATGCAGCTGATTTCCGCATCCAGATCACCGGAAATTTTCCCGGAGCAGAAGGACAGGTTGTTCGCTTGCTTGAATATGCTGATATGGTATCATATTATGAACGTGAAATTGGTTCTGACAAGGTTGATGAAAACGGAAACTTCAGTATTAACCTAATTCGCTACAAGGCACAATATGTATTTTTCAGGATTGACCACGCCAGAATGGGTTTTTTTATAGAACCCGGACAAAACTACCAGCTCAGATTTGACCCGGTTGATTTTTCTCAACTTGACGATAGCCGAAACCCCTATCTTGATCCCTGGTATTTTCATTTCCAGATAGTTGAACCTGCCGTAACGCTTAATGGACATATTAATGCACTGGAAGATGAGTTTCATGAATTCTTAATTGAAAATTTTGCCAGGGTTCATCAGGGACGAAACAGGAGATTGTTTGATGAATTCCGGAGCCATACCGATACTTTGTTTGGGCATATCAACAATGAGTACTTCAGAAATTATTATGAATACAAATTTGCTTATTATTACAGGATTGCCAATATTGAGCGATTTCATGAACAGATGAGAGCGCATTTGCTTAACAGACCGGTTTTGTATCAAAATACACAGTATATGAATTTTTTCAATACCGTGTTTGATACTTATGTTTTTGCAGGAAGTCGCAATATTCAGGGCTCCGATCTGAGGTATACGGTAAACAGGCTAAACAGCTACCATGCATTAATGGACTCATTGGGCAAGGACACCATTTTACGAAATGAGGTTCTCCGGGAACTTGTCATGCTTAAAGCACTGCAAGATATGCATGGTGATTCGGATTACCGGCAACAGAATATTGAGAACATTCTGAATTATATAAGCACGAACAGTAAATTTCCCGAACACAGATCTGTTGCCGGAAATATTCTTTTTAAAAAAAATAATCTTGTCAGAGGTACTCCTTCTCCTTCCATTGTTGTATATGATGAAAATAACAACCCGGTAAGAATACCGGAAGATTTTCAGGGAAAATTTATTTATCTCGGTTTCTGGGCTTCATGGTGTGAAAGTTGTATGCTTGAATTTATTGCTTTGAGAGAGTTGTTGGATAAGTATCACGGTGAAATTGTTTTTATTAATATTTCAACCGAACGAAATCCGGTAATATTTAATGCTTATTTAAACTCAGCAGATCATGGATGGCTGGATTTTCACTTCCATCATGATTTTCGCATTCTGGATGCGTTTAAGGTACGCGCCCTACCTACATTTGTTCTTTTTGATAATAGTGGGAACATCCTGGACTATCCTGCACTTAAACCCAGCGATAATCTTAATCAAAGATTTGACAGGATTTTGAATCAGAGACTTTCTCCGGGTTCTCAACGATGATTCTGAAAGTAGTTTACCAGTTCCCTTATGGATAAAAATGCATTGTCAAGAATATAATCCGGAACCGGCATTTTTATCCATTCTGCATCAGAAATATCTTCTTCAGTCTGTATTTGAATATCTTTCCAGTTTTTTGCTAACATTTTAAACCAGTAGCTTCTTTTTACAGCATAATTTTGTTGGTCAAGGTCATAGATATGCCATGTAGACGGAAGGGTGGCAATTATTTTAAGTCCTGAAACGCCGGTCTCTTCTTCAACTTCTCGCATAGCCGTTTCTTCCATGTTTTCTCCTTTTTCCGGTTTACCTTTGGGGAGATCCCATTTACCATGCCTGAATATAAAGAGGATTTCACCTGCAGGATTTTGCACCAGGCCACCTGCTGCCTCTATATAAACAAGATTCTCCTTGAAATATTCCCTGATAGTATTCTCATTACTGTCTGTTATTTCAATGATTCCGGGTGTTAATTCTCTACCGGCTTCTCTCAGAAAATTTATAATATCAGATTTCCGCAGCTCATTATAACTTAAGCTGTTATTTGGTCGGAGTTGGGGTTTTCCGGATAGTTTAAAAGTGATATTCCCGAAATATATGTTTGACATAACACCGTATTTTAGCTATTCAATTTGCAAATTTAGTTTTATTTATAAAGTGCAAAGCCTTAATAGGTATGTTTGTTCCTGATTGTATTTCTGCATTTCGAATACAGTGTTTTTTAAATTGTTATTAAATAATCAATTGTTAAACCTTTTGAAAGATTTTCAAAAAAAAACCGTAGGTTTGCGCCCGTTAAAAATAACTTTGCTTTAATAAAACTCTGAAAGCATGGAGAACAATTTAGCCGTAGCAGAAAAAGTTGCATCTAATCTGTTAAAAATAAGTGCCGTAAAACTAAATGCCGTTGAGCCTTTTACCTGGGCTTCGGGTTTAAAGTCGCCAATTTATTGTGATAACCGCAGGGTATTATCTTTTCCTGAAGTACGCAATTACATCAGTGCAGCCTTAAGCAATCGGGTGCGTCTATTGTATCCTGAAGCTGAAGTTATTGCCGGAGTTGCTACGGGTGCCATTGCACATGGAGTTCTCGTAGCGCAGCAACTTAATTTGCCCTTTGTTTATGTTAGAAGTGCCGGAAAACAGCATGGACTGGGAAACCAGATTGAGGGTGTTGTACCTGAAGGGAAAAAAGTTGTTGTTGTAGAAGACCTGGTTTCTACAGGAAAAAGCAGTCTGGCGGCTGTTGATGCATTGATTGATGCAGGTGCAGATGTAATGGGTATGGTTGCCATTTTTACCTACGGTCTTGACCAGGCCCAACGGAATATGGAGCTTGCCAAATGCAGGTTAGATACACTTACAAACTACAATATATTACTTAAACAAGCCATTAACGAAGGATTTCTCCATCATAGCAATAAATTAACACTCGAAAAATGGAGAGAAAATCCGCAGGAATGGGGAAAGAGTTAGATTGAGATTGAGATTGAGATTGAGATTGAGTTTTTTTAATCCTAAACCCTAAACTCCGCAGCAAACCCCATATCCAAACCACAAACCTTTTACCTTTAAACTATACACAATGACCGAATTTGTTAGCGAAAGATTAATGATTAATGCATCCTGTAATGAAGTTTACAGTTTTCTTGGCGATTTTACCAATTTTGAACAACTCATGCCAGAGCAAATAAAAAACTGGAAAGCTGACAAAGACAGTTGTTCTTTCACTATAGAAGGACTGGCAGATCTTTCTATGCGAATAGCTTCAAAAAACCCTGACAGAAATATCCATATCATTGCCGACGGCAAAAATCCAATCGATTATACCCTGGATTGTTTCTTTTTGGAAAATGATGCAGATAGTTGTAAGGTGGAATTAATATTTAATGCTGATTTGAATCCCTTCGTAAAAGCCGTCGCTGCGCGGCCACTGCAAAATTTTGTGAATATGCTGGCAACTAAACTTCAGGAGCATTTCGCCTGAAGTATCAGATAATAAATGTAATTTCTTTGAAATCGAATAGCTTCTTTTCTCCGGTTTTTAATCTTACTTCTAGTCTTCCATAATTATCTGTACCCATAATTATACCAGCAAACTTTTTTCCGTTTGATATAAATTCTGACGGCTCTTCAAGTCTGAAAAGTAAATTTAAATATTCAGTATTCAAAGCATCAGGACCCGACTCTCTGAGCTTTTTGTATTTTATTTGAATATTTTCAGAAAGTATCTGAAGGCAATAATCAAGGTTAATATCCTTTTCCAACAGCATTTTTAATGAAACCGGGTTGGGTGCATCAGAATGAAAAACTACCTGGTTAACATTAAGCCCGATCCCTGCAAAGCAATCTCTGATGTCATTTCCCCTGATGTTGTTTTCTAATAGAATTCCGGCAATCTTTTTGTCATCAATATAAATATCGTTGGGCCATTTTATAGTAACTGGCAATTCCCCGAAATAAAAAAACTTAACTGTTTCACTTACTGCTATAGATATGGCTTTGGTAATAGCAAACTGTTGTTCGGCTTTCAAAAAATTGGGTTTAAGTATCCAGGTTGCGCTAATGTTCATGCCGGCCGCACTCTCCCATGTATTATTTCCGTAGCCCCTTCCTGCAAATTGTTCATAGCAAATAACAATGCTTCCTTCAGGAATTTCTCTTTCTTTATTAAGTTCCTTGGCTTTTTTATTCGTAGAATCAAGTCTTTCAAACTTAATAATGTTTTTCCTAAATTGCATAAATGAAATTTTTATTCAAATTAACGATAAAATTATGATAAATTACTTCAGAAAATTATTTAAATCTTTATAAAGTAGAACATTATAACAGATATTTCGTTTGGTTTCTAGAAGTAAAGTGAGTGATCAATATTTGAATCATAGGTTACGCTAAAAAACTGTAAAGCTTAAGCTGTGAGCATTATAAAAACGTTATTCTCATTAAAATTAGTTACTTTTGCAATATATAAAAACTGTCTTAAATAAGGCTGGGATAAGGCAATGTAAAGGCATCATTTTTAAATTAAAATCTAAATAGAATAAATAAATAAATGCATGGTAAGTGAAAAAACACTGGAAGCAACAGAAGTACTAAAAGAAGAAGTTATCAAAGGAATTCAGGAAAAAAAAGGCATTGAAATTACCTGCCTTAATCTGGCAAAGATCAAAAGTACGGTTTGTGACTATTTTGTGGTTTGCCATGGTACAAGTAACACACACGTAAACGCAATTGCTGAATCCATCGAAGAGCAGGTTAGCAAAAACATCGGTCTCAAGCCCCGTCGTAAAGAAGGATATGCCAATGCCGAATGGATTTTGCTTGATTATCTTGATGTGGTTGTTCATGTATTCCAGAAACACGTCAGGGAATATTACAATCTGGAAGATTTATGGGCCGATGCACCAACAGTTAATATACAAGAATAATTTACAGACCTATAGAATCATAATTAATACTCAGTTTAAATACCTCCGATGAACAAAGAAGAAAAAAATATTAATCCCGAAAATAAAAAACCCACAGGCAACGAACCCAAGAATAAAAAGGATCAGAATAATACGTCCGGAAAAGGCAAACCCCCTTTTAATTTTTATTGGATTTATGCTATTCTTGCCGTACTTTTTATTGCTCTGCAATTTTACAATTGGGGTGGTACTGCCATAGAGATCTCACAACAAAGATTTGAAAACCAGATGTTGGGGTCGGGTGATGTAGAAAAAATAATAGTAGTTAACCGTGAAATTGTAGAAATTTTTATTCGCGAAGACCGCCTTGGCAGATATGATGATGTAAGAGATCGTGGTCTTACCGAAGGGCCTCATTATACTTTTAAAATTGGATCAGTTGATAATTTCGAACAATTGGTGCGGGATTCACAGGAAGATGTGAGTGCCGATCAGCGTATTCCTGTTTTTTATGAACAGAGAAAAGACTGGGGAACCGATATTCTCAGCTGGTTGCTGCCTATTGGTCTGCTAATCGTATTTTGGATCTTTATCATGCGCCGTATGGCCGGTGGTGCCGGGGGCGGGCAAATTTTCAATATTGGTAAATCCAAAGCCCAGGTGTTCGATAAGGATACCAGTGTAAACATTAACTTTAATCATGTTGCAGGTCTTGATGAGGCCAAGATTGAACTTATGGAGATCGTCGATTTTCTTAAGAACCCCAAAAAATATACTGATCTTGGCGGCCAGATACCCAAGGGAGCTCTTTTGGTTGGCCCTCCGGGAACAGGAAAAACCTTGCTTGCCAAAGCGGTGGCAGGTGAAGCCCAGGTACCCTTTTTCTCACTCAGTGGTTCCGATTTTGTGGAAATGTTTGTGGGTGTGGGGGCATCGAGAGTACGTGACTTGTTTAAACAGGCTAAAGAAAAAGCACCCTGTATCATTTTTATTGATGAGATTGATGCCGTTGGCCGTGCCCGTGGTAAAAATCCCATGACAGGTGCAAATGATGAGAGAGAAAACACCCTTAATCAGCTTCTTACCGAGATGGATGGTTTCGGAACCAACGTGGGTGTAATCATTCTTGCCGCCACCAACCGGGCTGATATTCTTGACCGTGCACTTTTGCGTGCGGGCCGGTTCGACAGGCAGATTCAGGTTGAAATGCCTGATCTTGAAGAGAGAAAAGCGATCTTTAAAGTTCACATGAAGCCCCTGAAGCTTTCCGAAGATGTAAAATCCGACTTTATGGCACGCCAGACACCAGGTTTTTCAGGTGCCGATATTGCCAATGTGTGTAACGAAGCTGCCTTGATTGCTGCCAGAAGAAACAAGAAAATTATTGAGCGACAAGATTTTCTGGATGCTGTAGATCGTATTATTGGTGGTCTGGAAAAACGAAATAAGATCATTTCTCCAAATGAGAAAAAAGTTATTGCGTTCCATGAGTCTGGCCATGCCTCCACCAGCTGGTTACTTGAGCATGCGCATCCACTTGTAAAGGTCACCATTGTTCCCCGTGGCAAGGCTCTCGGGGCTGCATGGTATCTGCCCGAAGAAAGACAAATTACTACCTATGAGCAGATTTTTGATGAAATTACTTCAGCCCTGGGTGGACGAGCTGCAGAAGATATTATTTTTAACAGAATTTCTACAGGCGCTCTCAATGATCTGGAAAAAGTTACCAAACAGGCCTATGCAATGGTTGTATATTACGGGCTGAACAAGAAGGTTGGAAATATCAGCTATTATGATTCGAGCGGGCAAAGTGAGTATGCTTTTACAAAACCCTATTCGGAAAAAACAGCCGAAATTATTGATCAGGAAGTAAGCGCTTTGATTGAGTCAGCCTATCAGCGTGCCAAAAATTTACTTCTGGAAAATAAAGAAAAGCTTGAAAAACTGGCAAACCTACTACTTGAAAAAGAAGTAATTTTCAGGGAAGACCTGGAAGGTATTTTCGGAAAAAGGCCATTTCCAGATCAGCAACATGAAACGTTTGAAGAACAGGCTGATGATGCTGGAGAAGAACGGGATAAAACAGGGAAAGAGGAGAAGGAAGAGAAAAAAGAGAAGTCAAAGCAGCAGCCGGTAGATGAAATAACCAAAGATCGGATTGTTGACAATACTTTATCTGATATTTCTGCTACAACTGCTGATGAAAAATCAGTCAAAAAAGAACAGGACTAGCTTTATTGATTTAAAACCAGAGTATGGAGGAAAGCACATCAAGAGAAAAGGTTCTCAAAGCTGTAAGAGATGCACTTGTGAATCCAATGGATCCTCCGTATCCCAATGAGGAAAAAACCGACAATATTTATGCACCTCCCGAATCGGAGTTTCAGGAAATTGCATTTGCCGAAGCTTTGGCTAAAGTGAATGGAAATTTCGTTTACAACATCGATGTAGGAGAGTTTGCAGTAAATTTAAAGTCTTTTCTGGCAGAACGTAATACTGATTCATTACATTGCTATGAGCCTGATGTGCAGCAAATTCTCAATGAAAACGGCATATTTTGTATCAATTCCAGGGAAGATTACAAAGAATGTGAAACTGGTATTACTTCCTGTGAATTTCTGATCGCCCGTTTGGGAAGTATAATGGTAAGCAGCAGGCAGCCTTGTGGACGCAAAGGTTTTATTTTTCCTGCACTGCATATTGTCGTGGCATGGCGAAATCAACTGGTTTATGATCTAAAAGATGCCTTTTCAGCACTTAAAAATAAATATGCAGAAAAGGGTACTCCATCTATGGTAAGTGTTATTACAGGCCCAAGCAGAACCGCCGATATTGAAAAAACCCTTGTAATGGGTGCACACGGACCCGAAGAGCTTTTTGTGTTTTTTATTGATAAAGATATCTATGGTCTGAAAAATGAATAATAAAATCACCGGAAAACAGACTCAATTTTTACTAATCCAATTGATAAAAAGTTTTGTAACAAGTAAAAATGAAGTTTTTAAATTTTCTGTAAAATATATTTTTGAGAAATATAAAATTTATAGCATCTTTGCGAAAGTATGAACGAGAATTGGCAGGTTATTTACAGCACTCAACTAGAATATAAGGCTGAAATTGTCAAGGCAGTTCTTGAAGACAATGGGATAAAATGTTTCTCGCTAAGTAAAAAAGACTCATTTTATTTGATTGGTGAAATAGAACTTTATGTTAAACCTGTCAATATACTAAGGGCCAGGCAGATAATTGAAAGGGAAAAGCTTTGAGTAACCTAGCAAAACGAACCGTTACGGGAATTTTTATTGTTATTCTTATCATTTTTTCTGTTGTAATCAGTCAGTTTGTTTTTACAGGACTGTTTTTACTTATAACCATATTGGGGCTGTGGGAGTTTTATTCCCTGCTTGAAAAAGTTGAAATAAGGCCCAACAAGGTTCTGGGAACCATAGCGGGGTCATTTTTGTTTATTTCCAATGCTCTTGTTGCCATGCAATTGGCTCCTCTGGAAGTATTGCTTGTCAATTTCCTTCTTGTATTTCTGGTATTTTTACTTGAATTATACAGGAACATTCCGAACCCTTTCACCAATGTTGCATTTACATTTTTCGGGTTGCTTTATGTGGCAGTTCCTTTTGCATTGTTAAACTATTTTCCCAATCCGGGGTTCAATCCTGGAACTTATAATTATTCAACAGTGCTTGGATTTTTCTTCCTTGTTTGGGTAAATGAGTCAGGTGCATATTTAGTAGGTACAGCCATTGGAAAACACAAACTCTTTGAACGTATATCGCCAAAAAAAACATGGGAAGGAACATCTGGGGGCGGAATTTTATGTTTGATAACCGCCTGGATTATTGGAATGTTCTATAAAGAAATAAGTGGACTGGATTGGCTTATAATCGGCGGTATAGTGGTAGTTTTGAGTACTTACGGCGATTTGTTTGAGTCCATGTTTAAGAGAAGCATAAACACCAAGGATAGCGGAACCATATTACCAGGTCATGGTGGTATTCTTGACCGTTTTGACGGCCTTATTATGGCTACTCCTTTTGTTTTTGTTTATCTGTTACTTATTGCATGATGCGTATTTATGCTAATTTTAAGAATGATGCGTAAAAACTGAAAATGTTATTTGCAATTTGGTATTAATAGTTTTAATATGAAAATACACAGAGAAGGTTACACAAGCCTTTTTATAACGTTATTGTTTATTGCCGGCCTTTCGGTTTTAATAAATATTTTATGGCCAGAGCAATCCACCTTGCATTATGTGGTTTATCTTGTGTTTGTCATATTTTTTTTCGGGATATTACAGTTCTTCCGTTCTCCCAAAAGAAATATCCCTCATAATAATGCTCATGTAATATGCCCTGCTGATGGAAAGGTTGTTGTTATTGAAAAAACTACAGAGAACGAATCTTTACATGATGAAAGAATGCAGGTCTCCATTTTTATGTCACCCGTGAATGTGCATGTAAACAGATATCCTGTGGGAGGTATTGTTTCTTATTTTAAGTATCATCCGGGGAAATACCTGGTTGCCTGGCACCCCAAATCCTCTGTTGAAAATGAGCGCACAACGGTAGTTGTTGAACACCCTGATCATGGACCCATTCTTGTGCGACAGATAGCAGGAGCACTTGCCCGCCGTATAGTATGCTACAGTAAGGAAGGAGATGTTGTTGAACAGGGATCAGAGTTGGGTTTTATCAAATTCGGATCGCGGGTTGATGTTTTTCTTCCGGTTGGCGCTGAAATAAATGTAAAGCTGGGTCAAAAAGTAAGTGGGGGAGAAACTTTATTGGCAACGCTCAGGAAACAGCTATAATATATCAAGAATTTCCTGCAATTTATTTACAGCAAACGTAGGTTTTGTAGTTTCAGGTTTTACGGGTTCATGTTTTACCCAAATCTGATCCATGCCTATCTGGTGAGCACCCATAATATCTGCTTCAGGATCATCTCCAATAATAATACTTTCATGAGGTCTGGCACCTGTTTCCCTGAAAGCGTAATCAAAAAATCTTTTGTCGGGTTTTTTATATCCGGCCATTTCAGAAGTAATAATATTCCTGAAATACTTGTTTAGTCGGCTTTTCTCTATCTTGGTGAATTGTACCTCTTCAAACCCATTGGTTACAATATGCATCTGGTATTTCGGAAAAAGTTGATCAAGGGTTTCTAATGTTCCCGGATAAAGGTGGGTTTTCAAAGGACTTTCCCTGATATACCAGGCAGCCATCTGGGCAGCCAGTTCATTATCGGCTATGTTGTAAACGTTAAGGCTGTGAAAGAATCTGCTGAAATTGAGTCTTTCTTTTGTTATCTCTCCCTTTTTATATGATTCCCAAAGGGCCAGGTTTATTTTCTGATAAAGGTTATAAAAGAGGCTGGGGTCATCTATCCCTTTTTCTCGTAGTTTAAAAAATTCGCACATTTCCAGAAATGTTTCACGGTTGTTAAGGTCAAAATCCCAGAGGGTACGATCAAGATCAAAAAACAAGTGTTTGTAAGGGCCCAAAGCAGATTATTTAAGGTGAGAAATTAAATGCCAACTAACAATTGACTGCAAAAATACAAAAACAGGCCGAATCAGAAAAATGAAACAGCCTGTGTTTTACAAAAGATTTAAGTAAGATTCAAAAATGATTTCTTATTAATTTCGGGCTCTTATATTACCTCCGGCACTGGTGCTCATACCGAATATTACAGGATTTCCTGTATAGTTAACTGTACCCCCTGCTGATGCTTTTGCTTCCAGCTCTCGTGCATTAACATTCACACTTGCACCGGCATTGGCTTCAACATCAGCGTATCCTGCTTCCAGTTCATATGCATCGATGCTGCCACCAGCATTGGATTCAAGTTTTAGTTTATCAGCTTTTCCGCGCAGTATAATACGTGAACCTGCGTTTTGCACAGCACTCAGATTCTCAAAAAATCCTGTAATATCAATTCGTGCACCGGCATTTGCCAGCAATCTTAACTCGGGAAGATTAAGCTCATTTACTGTTGTGAAATGGGCTGCTGCAGATGCATCAACTTCGGTTATGAATAAATTACTGAGCTCAACGCTTATATCTTTACCCGACATGATCGATTTTCTTGATTCAATAATCAGTTCGTTGTTTCTTACCGAAGTTTCTATGTATTCATGCAGGTTAGAATCGGTAATCAGCCTGAGCTCTATGATACTGTCCTGTGTAAAATGAACTTTATAGTTTCCTCTGACCTTGATTTTTTCAAAGTTTTCGATATCCCTGAATTGTTCTGTAATATTTCCATCGCCTTTAATAATATTGGTTGAAATATAGGACCTTACGGAAATCATCAGAGCTAGCATAGCGATCAGGGCAATCACAAAGGCCGATAATAATATTATATTGCTCTTTTTCATTTTATTTGTTTTTAAAGGTTTTAAAGAATCATGCATTTTCATTGTAAAGCGCTTCCATCTCATTGCAACTTATGTCAAGCAACTTCATGGTTTTCATTAATACCGGAAGATCTCTTTGAATAAATTCTTCTCGTTTTAATTCGAGTGCTTTTTGATATCCTTCTTCTGCTACAAAATAGCCTATTCCTCTTTTGTTATAAATTATATCCTTCTCCTGAAGATATACAAAGGCGCGCATGGCGGTATTAGGATTGACTTCCATGGTTACAGCAATATCTCTGACCGATGGGATCCTTTCGTTGGCTTTCCATTTCTCAAGCAGAATATTTTCACAAAAATTATCTGCTATCTGCATATAAATGGGTTGATTTTCAATAAATTCCATGTTATACCTCCCGTTCTTTTAATTTAAAATAACTTACAATCAGGAAAAAAGGAGCAGTCAATCCCCAAAAGAGAATTTTAGCGATATCCGGGATAATAACCGTAAAGAGCTCCAGACCTTGTGGTGGAAGATTTTCTTCATTGATCTGATTAAATTCACCAAGGATAATCCATCCGAAAAGGCCTGCTATTGTGCCTAAAGCAACAATGATTACAAAAATGCTTAGCAATGTTTTTAACATGTTATTCTTGCGGAAATACAGTGCTCCCAGAAAAAACACACTTTGTGTTACCAGGTAAACTCCCATATTTTTAAAACCTGCCTCTGTAAAAGGGTTGTAAAAATCCATAGAGGTGCTGAAAATCAAAGCTGACAAAAGCCCTGCAACTATCAATACAAGGCTGAGCAGCGCATGCGCAACCAAAACGTATACGATGGAAGTGAGTAGCCAGTGCGATAGCAGTTTTTCAAATGTGGTAGCTGGCAGAATCAAATAAAACTGCCCACGTGCCGGAGTATGTATTTCATTGTATGCCATGGATGTTATCAGGTAACCAGCAATGAAAATAAAGCTGATACCAGTGGCAGACAGGCTTTCTATATTAAAATTTCCTGTAGCAAAGCTTTGCAATAAAGCACTTACGATAATAACGCCACTTAGGGCACCAAATCCAATCAGCCATGTTTTCATGTTCATGATTGAATGTCTCTTTATTAGCAGGAACAAACGTTGTATTGAAAATTGATTTATTTTTTCCATAGCTTTAAGATTTTATGGCGTTGTTAATAATTTCGGAATTCTTAATTACTCCGTTGAAAAGGAGTTCGAGATCAACCGCTGTATCATGACCGGTACTCTTCAGAATGGCTGCTTTGCCACCCAGTACTTCTTCAGCATATAATATTCCCTCGCTGGTATTATCTTTAACTTTTCCGAAAGTTAGTTTGGTAGAAATATCCATCAGGCTTTCCTTAAATATGATACTGCCGTTTTCCAGGATTATTACATGGTCGATAATACTTGCCAAATCTCTTACCTGGTGTGTGGATATTATTATGCATTGTTCCTCAGTAGAAGCAGCAGCCATAATTCTCCGGAACTGACTTTTGGAAGGAATATCAAGCCCGTTGGTGGGTTCATCCATGAGCAGCACATTGGTTTGGGTTGCTAAACCAAAGGCAATAAGGAATTTCTTTTTCTGGCCATATGAATAGGCTGTCAGTTTCTTGTCATTAGAAATTTCAAATTCCTGCAAGTACTTCTGCAGCATCGTGTGTTCGAAACGCGGATAAAAAGGTGCGTTCATTTCAACAAATGTTTTTATGGAAACCGGGGGAAGTACAAATTCTTCAGGTATCACATAAATATTGGCCATAATTTCAGGAAGCCGGGTGCTTACATTTTTCTCAAATATGAGGCATTCGCCACTTTTTGGAAAAAGTAATCCTGACATGAGTTTGAGCAGTGTGGTTTTTCCTGCTCCGTTCATGCCAAATAACCCGTAAATGTTGCCTGATTGAAGTTCAAGGTTTAACTCCCTGAACAGTTCCTGGTTCTTCCTGTAACCAAAATTCAGGTTTTCAATTTTTACCATGGTTCTTGTGTTTATTAAGTTACTACTGTTATACTAAACTAATACACTGCAAATCTAGTATACTGATTTGAATTGTGCAAGTTTTTTTGGAGAAATTTTTAAAAATTTCTCCAAATATTTATTAATGATCAGAATATGAGTAGCTTATGGTAAGATAATTTTTAGGTTAAAACCCATAGATAAACAGGGTTTTATGCTTGATGTGTTTTTTTAATCATCATAGGAGCGCACAATATACACCAGGTAGTCGTCAAGGTATGAAAAACCAAGTTGTGTATAGAGTTTAATGGCTTCCGTGTTAGTTTTATGAACTTCAAGCTTGATCTGGAATCCTTTGTTTTTTGCAAACTTAATGGATTCCATGGTTAGTTTTCTACCTATTCCTCTTCCCTGAAATGCCGGCAAAACACCAAAATGGTGCAAATGAATTCTTCTTCCGTCGAATGTCATCCATGAAGTAGCCAGTAAGCGCTTGTCTTCACCTTCAGCAATCAGCAATTTACCCCCCATTTTAATGCTTTTTTCAATAATTTGCTTATTATCGCCGCGGTGCGCACCACCCAATCCGGTTTTTAGCCAGAGATCAGTTATAGCGGGGTAATCTTCCGGTTTGTAATCGCGAATAACCATATTTTCCATTTTGCGGCTCGGTTTGAAGTAAACAATATTGTATGCTTATGTTTTTGGATTTCGCGTTTTAGCACTATGACTAATAGCGGCACCAATTGCAGTGCAATACCTTGCATGAACAGGAATATGAAATTTTACTCCATAAAGTTTTGACAGTTGGTTGAAAGTTCTTCCGGCTTGAGGTACATTACTCAGATTTCCGCTTATAACTATCTCAGAATCTTTTTCAACTTTTGCGGCAAGCACAGCCATCATTCCTATGGTTTGAAAAACCATATTGAGAATTGCTTTGAGCAGGTCGTTTTTACCTGCTTTATCATCCATTTTGCCAAAATTGGAGGCAGTAAGGGTAGGAGGCAGGTTACCTATGTCTCCAATGGAAATGTCACTGATACTAAGGTCTACAAGGCTAAGATCTCCGGTCTCGGCAAGATTTACAATATTATCAAAATCTGACAGATTCAGCATGGCTTTAGATAATCCCATGATGGTACCACCCCCAACACCTGTTCCACCAATATGCGATATGCAGTTTCCATGCGCTTTCACCAATGCTGTGCCGGTACCCATACTTACAATAATGGCTTTATTGAGCCCTGACAGATAAAGTCCCCCATAACCCAGTGCCCTGAATTCTTCTACTTTGAAAACCGGCACACCCAGAATATCTTTCTGGATAAAGCTTGCCCCCACACCGGTCATCCTTATAAGTTCAACCTCAGATATGGGCATTTTGTAAATACTCAGGAATTTCCCCAAAGCACCTGAAGCCGATGCAACCGGGTCGCTGGCCTCAACCGATAAAGGATCGAGAAGCCTGTCGTCTTTAATACCAACAATCTTAGTGATACTCCCACCTATGTCTATACCTATTATCATGAATCAAAAATAATCATTTTGCATAACACTTCTTTGTCAATATTAATATTTGTCTTAACTTGCCAATGATATATTTAATTATTTTCTAATACTATAATCAAATGAGAACACCTGAAGAACAGGTGCAGTATTATTCAGATATGATCAGGAAAAATCTCAAAAAGATCATTCTTATCCTTGCTGCACTGATTATTGTGTTTACTTCCATAAAAACAGTAGGACCTGAAGAGGAAGGCGTTGTGCTAATGCTCGGGAAGTACAACAGGACACTTCAACCGGGATTGAATTTTATTTTACCTGCAGGCATTGAAATTATGTACAAGATACCTGTACAACGGCAATTGAAGCAGGAATTTGGCTTTCGAACCGCACAGGCCGATACCCGATCACGTTATGCTGGCGGTGATTTCGGCCAGGAATCGCTTATGCTGACCGGCGATCTGAACCTTGCAGATGTTGAATGGGTAATTCAATATCGTATTACGGATTCTTTTAAGTATCTGTTCAGAGTAAGAGATGCCGAAGATGCTCTAAGGGATATGTCGGAAGCTGCCATGCGAAAGATAGTTGGTGATCGCACTGTAAACGAAGTACTTACAGTTGGAAGGCAGGAAGTTGCATCAACTGTTGAAGTATTGCTTCAGCGCATGTGCGATGAATATGAGAACGGAATACGCATTGATCAGGTTGTATTGCAGGATGTTAATCCACCCGAATCTGTTAAGCCATCATTTAATGCAGTAAACCAGGCTCAACAGGAAAGAGAAACTCTTATCAACCAGGCCGAATCGGAATATAACCGCGTAATTCCACGTGCCAGGGGTGAAGCTCTGGAAACTATCCAGCTGGCCGAAGCCTATGCCCTGAACAGGGTAAACAGAGCCACTGGTGAAGCAGAAAGGTTTATATCCGTCTTCGACGAATATGCCAAAGCCCCTGAAGTTACAAAGCGTAGACTATATCTGGAGATAATGGAAAGGATCATCCCCAAATTAGGTAATAAAATCATTGTGGATGAAAAAGGCACTAATGTATTACCTCTTTTGAATTTGGGTAAAGAACCCTTGCAAACCCCTTAATGAAAGCTTTAGGCATGATATTTAATTAAAAATAAATTGATTTACATATGAAACCAAAAAATATTATAATTTTAATTGCCGTTGCAGTCATTGCTATTGTAGGGTTTAGCAGTATATTTATACTCAACGAAACCCAGCAGGCAATAGTTACGCAGTTTGGTAAGCCTGTTGGAGGTCCCAGAACCGAACCCGGACTCAACTTTAAAGTTCCGTTTATACAAAAAACACAGTATTTTGACAAGCGATACCTGAAGTGGGATGGAGATCCCAACCAGGTTCCTACCCAGGATAAAAAATTCATTCATGTTGATACTTATGCCCGCTGGCAGATTGTAGATCCTCTGCAGTTTTTTATCAGGTTAAGGGATGAACGCTCAGGCCAGTCAAGGCTCGATGATATTCTGGATGGTGAAACCAGAAATGCTGTTGCAAGTCACGAACTTCTGGATCTTGTACGTTCAACCAACCGTGAACCTGAAGTTTATGACGACTATCTTGAGGATATGGAAGAACTTGAGGAAATTACTGTAGGACGAGAACGTATTGAAGCGTTGGTCCTCGATAGGGCCAATGAAAGAACTGCTGACCTCGGAATCAGGATTCTCGATTTCAGATTCAAGCGTATGAACTACGTGGATGATGTGCGCAGAAATGTTTACGACAGGATGATAAGTGAGCGAAACAGGATTGCAGATCAGTTTCGTTCAGAGGGGCAAGGAGAGGCCCGCCGAATCGAAGGTGATAAGGAAAGAGATCTTGCCCAGATACAGTCAGAAGCAATAAGGGAATCTGAGATCATCAGGGGTAGGGCTGATGCCCGGGCAACGGCCATTTATGCTGCAGCTTATAATCGCAATGCCATGTCGCGCGACTTGTACGGATTTCTCAGGTCAATGGAGGCACTTGAAAAATCTTTTGATTCTAAAACCAGCTTAATTCTTACAACAGATAGTGAACTTTATCGATACCTGAAAAGTACCCGGTAGAAAACAATATTTTTTTAAAAAGCTATGGGAGATTGAATGCATTGTTATTCATCTCCCATTTTCTTTGGGGGTATCCTTTATATTTATGTCAGATCCCCATTTCTATCTGGAACATAACATTCCAATATTGCTTAACCCCGTTTGCGTTGCGAAAACCGGAATTATCGTGGTAAGAAATATTTAGTTGCAGTTTGTTTTTATGGTCGGGCATATACTTTGTAAAGCCAAGTGTGTATATATCTTGTTTATTCTGAAACCATTTAACGGTATTACCGGGTTTAATATAAGTATGCCTTGCTGCTATTTCATAATTTAACGGGAATACATAGCTCATCTGATTATTGAGTCCCCACCCTGTAAAACTGTATAACAGGCTTTCATCTACCATAAATACCTGCTGATCAGTTATGTTTCGTGTAGCAAATTCGGATGCTATAGCCCAGCCATTAAACTTTGCAACTAAATCTATGAATGAAGATAAAATGTTTTGTTTTTCAGGCAAATAAACCCCTCGTTGGCCAGATGATTTTGCAGCACGATGATTAAAAGATAATGTAGCTCCTAAAGAAACTTTCGGGGTGCTTTCTCTTAACAGGTCGCCTTCCAGAAAATCGCCATCTCTTTTAAACTCACCTAGTGGCAATAATTCAATGCGCCCGGTATATGCAAGGCCTGGATCGGTAAGTACCACATTGCGGCCTTCGCCTGAGCTGATGGCTGTTTTGACCCTGTAAACGAATCCTTCATTTCCCGAATTGTAATAAGCCATCACACCAAAATCCCTGTCAATATTGAATATAGCGTTTACTGCTGAACGATCAGCAAATTGCTACGATCCACTAGATGTAACCCTTTGCCGGTTGCCGGGTAGTTTCCCCTGGCCAAAACCCATATAAAAATTGGGAGAAAAATTATAAAAAACCATGGCATCACGCACTATTCCGGGAAAGCCAGTATTATCCCAGTCCTGATCACCCCGCGAAAATGACAACTGCAGGTAATAGGTAAAATCGGTGTTACCTACGAACCCATCAAAACGAAGACGAAGTCTTCTTACATTGGCTTCAAAATTATCAGGAGTGAGGTTGCTGCCACTTATCGTATTCATGGCTGCCCGGTTTTGCATACGAAAACGGATATTCAGACCAAAAACTGAATCCGGATCAAAAAAACCTAACCCTTTGTCAAAATTTATTACAGCCCGTTCATCAACCTCGGTCTGGGCATTCGCATGTTCAGTTGATGCTATAATAAGTAAACCAGCCATCAATAAACCTGATAAACCGGTTTTGAGAAAAATAGCTTTCATTTGCGGAAATGATTTTTTTAAAATTGCAGTTGGAGAAATTTCAGTAAAATTTATTTAGTCATTTTTTACAAGAACATCAGCAATATGTAAAACCTTTATTGGAATATTATTGCGACTGATGTAACCCTGAAGGTGCATCAGGCATGATGCTTCAGTTGATATGATATATTCGGCACCGGTTTTTGCTGCATTTTCAACTTTTTGTTCAGCCATAGCTGTGGCTATAGATTCATGCTTTATTGAAAAAGTGCCACCAAAACCGCAGCAAACATCCGTATGTTCCATTTCGATGATCTCAAGACCTTTAACATTGGATAGTAGTTTGCGGGCTTCATCCTTTAGTCCGTATTCTCTTAGTGCAGCGCATGAATCGTGTATGGTTGCTTTGGCATTAAAACTGGCACCTATGTCTTCAATCTTTAAAACATTAACCAGGTAATCAGTAAGCTCAAAAATTCGTTTGCGAAGCTGGCGGTTTTCGTTGTGCAAGACTGAATTATCGAACATACCGGGGTAATAATTCCTGACCATGGCTACGCATGATGCCGAAGGACCCACAACTTGCTTATAATTCACAAAATCACGTATAAATTTTTCAGCAACACATTTTGCGTCATCCCAGTATCCGCTATTGAAAGCTATTTGCCCGCAACAGGTTTGGTCTGGATTATATCGAACCCTAACTCCGGTTTTTTCCAGAACCTTGACCATATTCATGCCTGTTTGTGGGTAAACCTGGTCAATAAAGCAAGGGATAAAAATACCAACTTCCATAATGGATTTATTTACAATTTTACAGCATCTGTTTATTTTCCAATTACAAACTCACGTTGTCTCAAAGCTTCAAAAAGCACGATACCCGTAGCCACTGATACATTCAGTGAACCAATTTTGCCCTTTTGTGGTATGGCCATAACATAGTCTGCCATAGTAATACATGCTTTTGAAATACCTTTTTCCTCTGATCCCATAATAATTGCCAGCGGGCCGGTAAGTGCTGTTTCATAAATGGTATTTTGTGATTTCTCAGTGCAGGCAGCAATAGTTATTCCGCTTTCTTTTATAAATGCAAGGCTCTCCAGGATTTCCCTTTCGCGGCAAACCGGAATACGTGATAAGGCCCCTGCCGAAGTTTTGATGGCATCGGCATTAACGGGTGCACTTCCCTTTTCTGACAGAATTAATGCATGTGCACCTGCACATTCGGCTGATCGGGCAACAGCACCCATATTGCGCACATCAGTAATTTTATCCAGAACTACCAGCAAAGGTGTTTCACCTTTTTCGTATATAGTTGGGATAAGCATATCCAGTTTATGATAAGTTATTAAGGCAATCTGGGCTATAAATCCCTGATGGTTTTTACGTGTTATGCGGTTAAGCTTTTCTACCGGGACCATCTGAAAGGGAATATTTTTCTCACGGATGATCTGGAATAATTTCTGAAAATTAATGCCTGATAATCCTTTCTGAATGAATATCTTCTCGGGCTCTTTGCCTTCTTCCAGGGCTTCAATGATGGGATGAATGCCAAATATATAGTTTTCCAATTTAAACGATTTTAGATTATTAAGTTCTTTGAGTAATATCTTATCTTCTCCAGATGCTTACAGCGTGATTCCAGGTACTCCTGTAAGACTGGTCTCTTTCGAGTACATAATGATTTGGTGAATATTTATTGTTAATACGATTAAATGTAAATGTTGCTGACGGAACATTCATCCCTTCAGTATAGCGCCAGGTTTCAGTGTTTTCGGTTTTAAAAACCGAATGTGGAGGACCAAAAATAATATAAATCATTCCCCGGTCGGTTTGCCAGCCGGGAACAAACGAAGTAAAAAGAATATTTGCGTTATTTACTCTGTTATAATATCTGCTTATTAGTTCGCGGGCCCGGTCGGGATTTCCGGCGCTGCGGTTCCAGAACCTCTCTATGGCAAGCCTTGAATCATTATAAGTGAAAAGTTGCTGATATTCATCAGCAGAAGTAATGTACCTTAGAGATCTGAGCACATCATCAGAATCTGAAACATTGGGAAAGCCGGGATGAAATGCGTAGGCCACAAATCCAAGCTCCGAATTTCCTTTCTCATGAAAATGGTATAAACCTTTTAGGGAAGTAAAAAGTGACGATTTACCGTTTCTGAAATCAAGAACAAAACTCGTGTCTGCAACCAGTTCAGGTAGGTGTTTTACCTTACTGTCAATGACAACAAAAGGAGGCACAGGTATAATATCGTGAGTTGGATAAAGATATGCGCTTAATTCAAAATTCAGGGCTTCAGCATAAGTTATCTCAAAGTTCTTTTGCGATGATAAGAAAAATGGAGCTGTAGATTTTGAATTTTCATTTTCAGAAAATACAAAAAACTGTGAAGTGTAGGGATGCGATTTATCAAGGGTTAATGCATCCTGATGCCGGGTTCGCCTGTTCAGATCTTCAAATTCAGTAAAAAGGGTATATCTTAATCCTGGCGGTGTAGCTAACTTAACAGTCCTTTCGATGTAGGGTTTGAGATCAACAGTTAGTGTATCTGAGAATACTATTTTTGCGCTGTCTGAAAGGTTTCTGCTTTCAAAATTCTCAAATAAATACCAGCTCAATTGAAATCGGGAAGTGAAAAAATCTTCCGTTGCATCCCGCACATATAATAACTCATCCGGATTGATGTACATGATAAGTTTAGTGCTGTCTGTTTGATGATGGAAGATTGAGTATTCTGGCTGAACGACACTAAGTTCGGAATTGTAAAGATGAGCGAAGTTTACATTTACCGGTCGTTTCAATGGCCTGCAGGTAGAAAACAGACTAAGGATGGCAAGTAAAACTAAAATTCTTCGGATATACATACTAATAAATGGCTGAATTTGCGGATATTGATGATTTAATGTTTTCAAAAACATCAAATACAAAGATACATTTTGATGTTCTTTTTTATTCAATAACTTGTATTTATTTTCAGAATATGAGTTTTTCTAAAATGTACTTATATAACCCACGTGTATCTTGGCGTTGCGAAGTTCAAAGGGTATCTGGTTTTGTCTGCCCAAAGCAAAATAAAGTGCAAATATTCCTGCCTGGGTTTCCAGGTTTATCCCCGTACCCATGCCCACCGGAAAATCATTGATATATTGCGTACCGGTTTTTTGCTCATACCAACCTCCATTAATAAACAAACTGAAAAAACTCATGGGACCGGTGAAAAACCGATATTCAAAATTGGTTGTAAAATAAGCTGATGCGAGCATTGAATATTCATCAAATCCCTTCAGGGTTTGAAAGCCCCCCAACCGAAAAAGTTGATTCTCGGGCAGGTTTTGTCCGTTGAGCCATGCCCCATGATTGTCAACAGAGAAAGTACTTCGGTCCGAAACTGTTAATCTGAACTTAGCCCTTGCCTTGATATTTAGTTGCAAACTTTTTAACTCCATTTCTTCGTAGATTATTTCGGGCAAATTGCTGTTTTTGATGATTTCCTGGTTTCCTGCAGCGGTGGAAATATTTATCAGATGCCCCCTTTGCAATAAGTTTTGCCGGAAAGCAAGCGTTCTTTTATTAAATTCAATGCCATAGAGTCTGGTGGTAATATCCAGATTCCGCGGAGCAACTGTAATGTTATCATACTGTCTTGTACTGATCAGGTTTGAACGGGTGTAATTCATAAAAGCTCCCCATGAGATGGTTGCAGAAGTCTGGAATCTTAAGGAAGGTATTGTACTTACTTGTAACCATGAGGTATCTTGCCGATGCAGTCCAAATTCAATACCTGTATTAACCGGTAACCGGAAAGGGTAGGGGTACTCTCCTTTGAAATCAAGGATCTGGGTTCCATGGGCAAGTGATCTCCATGCTAAATCCAGAAATTCTCCCATACCCAAAGTGTTGGCAAGGTAAAGATTCAGAATACCTGTTATCTGGAAAGGCTGTTCATCATTCTGTGTGCCGGAGATACCGGCAATGCCATCAAAACGGTTGGCACGAATTTTTTGCAGAGGAAGGTGTAAGCGGGCTTTACCTGGCGAAAAAGATAACTGCAGGGGCGAACTCAGCTCTGCAAAATCCAGTTCACGCAGGTATGCACCGGCCTGCTGAACGAGTTTCTCACTATAGGGTTGACCAGGGATAATTCCCAGGTGGTTCTCCAGGAAAAAACGGCTGATCTGCACATTCCCCTCCCGACTTAACGTATCAAAAACAATATATTCCATTTTGTCGAGAATGAGTATGGCCTTGACTACACTGTCAGAAAGTGTAACATTGGTTTTTTGTAATCGGGCAAAAGGGTATCCATTATTCTCAAAGTAGTTAAAAATAGTTTTCGAAATATTTTCAAATTCAGGAAAACTTACCGGCCGTTCATTAAAGTACCTTTCTATTCCCAATCTTTGTAAAAGATATGGTTCAATTGATGAATTCAACTGATAATAAAACTCCGGACCTTTTTTTATGGTGAGATTAAAATTAATTGAATCAATTGTAATGCTTTCTTTTTCTGCTTTAAGGAAACCCAGCTTATAAAGTTCATTTAACCTTAGATTGGCAAGATTCTTAACAGAATCAATTGGATATTCTGTGGTGGGAAATGAATAGGTCTCTTTTGACTTGATATCAGAAAGGAGATGAAGGGATTGTGCTGTGGTTGACATTGAAATTAAGAACCACAGAACTATAAAAAACAGGCAGCCTTTGATGTAATGGCTTTGCATGATGTATCAGGTGGAGTTTAAGTTCCAGTTTATGGGTTCAATATTATTTTGCTGAAGATAATCGTTGGTTTTTGAAAAATGCCGACACCCGAAAAAACCACGTGAAGCTGAAAGGGGTGATGGATGAACCGACTTCAGAATAAGATGTTTGTTGGGATTAATAAGAGCAGATTTTTGTATGGCATAATTTCCCCAAAGTAAAAAAACCAGATTTTCTCTTTCTGCTGAAAGGGTTTCAATGACCCTGTCAGTAAATATCTCCCACCCTTTTTTCTGGTGCGATCCTGCCTGGTTGGCGCGTACAGTCAAGGTTGAATTGAGCAGTAAAACTCCCTGTTCAGCCCATTTCCCGAGGTTGCCATGTTTTGGGATGAGAATGTTAAGATCGTTCTGCAATTCGCTGAAGATGTTTTTCAATGACGGAGGTTGCTGAACTCCCACCGGAACTGAGAAGCATAACCCGTGAGCCTGTCCGGGACCATGGTAGGGATCCTGACCAAGTATTACCACTTTAACCTTGGGAAAGGGCGTATGGTTAAAGGCAGCAAAAATTATTGGTCCCGGCGGATAAATAGTATATTTCCTTTTTTCATCTAAAAGAAAATTCTTCAATGCTGGGAAATAAGGCTTTCGGAATTCACTTTCAAGCATTCCTTTCCAGCTTTCTTCTATAGTTGGATTTATTTGATGCATAAAATATAAAACGGATTTGATGTTATTTTATTAAATCATTTGCAATTTCCTGAATATCCAGATTTCCAAAGTTTGCGCTGGTCATCAGTAAAAAAGCCGCATTTTTCTGTTTCTGCTTCATTATTTCTTCTTTGAGCTTTTGCGGATCGCTGAATATTTTCAGATTTTCTTTACCGAAGGCATCATAAATCATTTCAGGACTTATAAAAGGCAACCTTTTTAGTTCAATAGCTAAAGGATTATAAAAAACAATGGCCTCATCTGCAAGCTCCATTGTGCCGGCATATTGGTTTAGAAAATTTTTGCTTAAACTACTATAGGTATGCAGTTCTATAAAAGCTATAAGCCGTCTTCGCGGAAACTGGGATTTTACTGCTTGTATGGTGGCTTTCAGCTTGGAAGGTGCATGGGCAAAATCCTTGAATACAACTACACTTTTATTTTTTGCCAGCATTTGCAGGCGATTACTAGCTCCTTTAAAACTGCTTATGGCTTCAAGAAACATATCTTCTGTAACTCCCAATTGCTTGCACACGGTCATAGCACCTGAAATATTCAGCAGGTTATGTTCGCCAAAAACCATAAGAGGATAAAGGTTATCATAAAGATTTATGTGAGTGGTTCCGTTTTTTGTGGTGTAATCAGGCAGATTGTATGGAAGGTGGCAGATATCTTTTCGGGTGTTTTTTTTACAAAGCTCCTTTACCACATCATCTGCTTCACAATATATCAGCTTGCCGTAATTTTCAATTTTTTCAATAAAAATCCTGAATTGTTCAAGATAGTTTTCAAATGTGGGAAATACATTGATATGATCCCAGGCGATACCACTAATGAGTGCTATATTGGGTTTGTAAAGATGAAACTTTGGTCTTCTGTCAATGGGTGAACTTAGGTACTCATCACCTTCAAGCAGAATGTGCGGAGCATCATCACTCAATTTTACCATAACTTCAAATCCATCGAGCTGGGCACCCACCATATAGTCGGTGTTTATATCATGGAATTGCAGAACGTGCAGAATCATAGATGTTATGGTGGTTTTACCATGACTTCCTCCTATAACGATACGATTTTTGTTTTTTGATTGCTCATATAAAAACTCAGGGTATGAATAAATTTTTAGTTTTAGCTGTTTGGCTTTCTGTAATTCAGGATTATCCTCTTTTGCATGCATGCCCAATATTACAGCATCAAGCCCATCATGAATTTTATTCTCATCCCAGCCGGTTTGCGGTGGCAGTAAATCATATTTCATTAAACGACCCTTTGATGGTTCAAAGATTTCATCATCAGAACCAGTAACCTGGTATCCTTTTTTATGCAGCGCAATAGCAAGATTATGCATGGCACTTCCACCAACAGCAATAAAGTGAACTTTCATGATTTCTTTAAATCGGGTTAAATTGTGTCTGGTTCAATCGCAATAATACGAAGAAGTATTTCACGAATTATTTTTAAAATTGTAAAGTTAAAAGTTTTACCAGATTAATAGGTTGTTATTACGATTCGTGAAGCTAATCACGTAGGTAAATACCAAGACTCACGGAGTTTTTCTCGCTTCATTTTTCGTATTTTTGCTGACATTAAAAAAGTTTAAAAGGTTTTTCAGAAAGAAATATCATAATATTTCATTACCGTTATTTTTGGCGTTAATTTATTTTTTGCAAAAATAAACATAAATGTAAATTATTGAACTTCATGAAGTTATTTACTATTGTTCCTGAGAATTTTAAAATGGATGGAGGTGCATGTTTTGGTGTAGTTCCCAAAAGCTTATGGTCAAAGCATATTCCATGCGACGATGAAAATATGATTAATCTGTCATCAAGGTGTTTACTCATCGATATCGGTGATCGCCGCATTTTGATTGATACCGGTCTTGGCAATAAGCAGAGTGATAAATATTACAGCTATTTTCATCTTTTTAATAGAATTGGCTTGGGTAAAGCTATTGAAAATCAGGGGTATAGAGTCGAAGACATAACCGATGTAATTCTCACTCATCTTCATTTTGATCATGTTGGAGGTGCTGTAAAATGGGCTGAAGATGGTAAAACACCTGTTTCGGTTTTTCCCAATGCAACGTTTTATTGTTCCAAAGCCCAATGGGAAACCGCCAATAATCCAAACCCCAGAGAAAAAGCATCTTATTTCGCGGAAAACTACATGCCCCTTTACGAAGAAGGCCGGCTGGAATTTATTCATGAAAATACTGCATTTTGTAAAGGGGTCGATCTTGAAATCAAAAACGGACATACATTGGGTCAAATAATTCCGTTTATTCACTACAATGGAAGAACATTGGTTTATACGGCTGATTTTATTTCATTCGTTTTCAATATTCCGCTTGCTTATGTTCCAAGCTATGATGTTGCTCCTGTTAAATCAATGGATGAAAAAGATGAGTTTCTCAGGCGTGCAGTTGAAAAAGATTATATTCTCTTTTTTGAACATGATTACTACCACGAATGCTGTTCGCTTCAGGAAACTCAAAAGGGTATACGCGCCAAAGAAACATTTAAATTAACTGACATTGAATAAACCTGAAATCAACCTGGATTGAAAACTGATATGCTGATGGATAAAAAAACTGCTGATCAACTCAATGAAAAACTTAAAGGGAAGAGTGCTGCTGAAATATTAAAATTTGTTTCAGAGGAATTCAGGCAAAAAATACGATTTGCATCCAGTATGGGTGTGGAAGACCAGGTAATAACTCACCTGATTGCCGAAAATCAATTGCCTGTAAATGTTTTTACTCTTGATACCGGCAGGATGTTTCCGGAAACCTATGAAGTAATTGACAAAACACAGGCGCGTTATAATATTAAGATTTTTGTTTACTTCCCAGCTGATCAGGAAGTTGAAAAAATGGTAAACGAGAAGGGAATAAATCTTTTTTATCATAGCGTTGAAAACAGGAAGTTATGCTGTGGAATCAGAAAAATAAAACCGCTGAAAAGGGCACTGGAAGGTATGGATGCATGGATTACCGGCCTGAGACGTGAACAATCTCCTACACGCAATGATATTCAGGTGGTAGAATGGGATGAAGGCAATCAGTTGATAAAAATTAATCCTTTGCTTGATTGGAGTGAAAAACAAACCTGGGATTTTGTCAAAGAAAATAAAATACCGTATAACACATTACACGATAAAGGTTTTCCAAGCATTGGCTGTCAGCCATGCACAAGGGCGATAATGCCTGGCGAAGATGTCAGAAGCGGAAGATGGTGGTGGGAAAATCCAGAATCTAAGGAATGTGGTTTGCATATTAAAAAAAAATAAAAAATATTGAACTCTTTATAATTTGTAAATGATATCCGACAACAATTTTACAAAGTTTTATTTAACAGCTCAACAAGATACATTATGCCCTGAGTTAAAAAGATTTGTACTGGAAAATCAAGACCGGGTTACGGTCATTAATAAAGCCAGCGTGTCTGATTCAAATGTGCAAGGGGATCTTATCTCAACAAGCAAACCCTGGTTAATGGATTTTAAGAGCTTTTCCCATCTTTCTCAAAATGGGGGTGCTGCTGTAATGAGCTATTGTAAGTCAATATTACTTTTAGTTGATGAAAAAGATATCGAGATTGCCACCGGATTGGAAATACCAGAAAACGTTTCATTTATTCAGTTGCCTGTACGGTCAGGTATTTTGAATTTACTCCTACAGCATTCTTCAAAAAAGCAAAACAAAAAGAACGAAGTTCCTACAAGTCAGGAAGAGTTTTACCGTAACCTTTTCTTAAACAGCCTGCAACCCAAGATTGTGCTGGATCCTCAGAGTTTTAAAATAATTGATGCAAATAACAGTGCAGCCCACATCTTTAAAATCTCACTGGATGAGCTAAAGGGAAGTAGTCTTGATAAACTCCATCCTGAAGAGTTGGAAACCATTCATGAAGAAATCAGGAAGGTAGCGCTGGGTCAGAATTCTTATCTGAAACTCAAATATCTGAATGATGAAGAAGTACTCGAACTTGAATATTTTGTAAATAAAGTTAGTGTAGGCAATAAACAATTGATATACTTCAACATCCACGACAATACAGAAAAGGAGAAAACAGATCAGATGTTTCATGAGCAACATGAGATGCTGCGTAGCACCCTTGAATCAATAGATGATCTTTTTTTTACACTAAATAAAGATGGTGACTTTATTGAATATTATCAGCCATCTGATCAAAGCTCACTTGCACTTTCGAGTGATGCTTTTGTAGGTAAAAACATTTATGATGTGGGTTTTCCGCTCGATGTGGCCAGGAAATACCTTCAGACCATAGAACGGGTAATAGATGATGATAAATCAGAACAAATTGACTATTTTCTGGAGGCTTTTGGTTCACGCTTGTGGTATAGTGCCAGGATATCACCACGCAAAAATGCATTTGGAGTGGCAGATGGGGTAACAGTTTTATGCAGAGATATTACACGCCAGAAAAGGACTGAAGAAACACTTAAGCGTGCCAGAGACTTTTATCTTACACTTCTTGGCGATTTTCCTAGTATGATCTGGAAAGCAAACACTTCAAAAAGGGCAGACTACTTTAACAAAACCTGGCTCGAATTTACCGGTAATGATCTAAACACCGAACTCACAACCGACTGGGTTGAGAAACTTCATATGGCTGATGTGGGAACATTTCTTTCAACCTTACTTAATGCATATCTTAAAAAGGAATCTTTCCAGCTTGAACACAGATTAAAACATCAATCGGGAGAATACCGTTGGGTTATAAATGCCGGCAGGCCGCTCTATAATCTGGAAGGAAAGTTTGCAGGCTTTATTGGTTCCTGTTACGACATTACGGAGAGAAGAAAGGCTGAAGAAACCCTTAAGCTCCAGAAAAGCGCTATGGAGTCGGCCCTCGAGGGTATACTGATTCTTGAGGACAACAATGAGAACTATCCTGTCATTTATGCAAATAAAGAACTCTCAAATATTACCGGATACAGTGAAGATCAAATTATAGGAAAAGATTTTATCAATGTGATTGGTCGTCCGCTTCATCAGGATACAAGAGATAATATCATTTATTCATTAAAAAATAAAAGACCATTCAGAGGGGAAATAGAATGCAAGAATGGTAAAGAAAAAACATCCTGGCGTTTGCTGTTTATGGCTCCGGTTAAAGACGCCAAGAACTCTTCAACTCATTTTGTTGCAGTTTTGAGCGATATTACAGATACCAAGGCTGTTGAAAATACCCTAAGGGAAAACAATAAACAATTACAAAAAACCAATGAAGAGCTTGATCGGTTCGTTTACAGTACTTCGCATGAATTACGTTCTCCTCTTATGTCTATTCTCGGGCTGGTCAATTTACTTGAAACAGAACAAAAATCAGATGAACTGGACAATTATCTGAATATGATTAGAGATACTATCGGTCGACTCGATAAAATAATTCATGATATAATTGATTATTCACGAAATTCAAGATCCGATATTATTTTTGAAAACGTTGATTTTAAATGTTTTATAGAAGATGCCATTCAAAGCCATTCATATCTTGAAAACTTTGAAAAGGTTAAGTTTAGTTTGGATGTGGAAAACGGTGTATCATTTTTTTCCGATAAAAAACGTGTACAGATAATTTTTAATAATTTAATTTCCAACTGTATAAAATTCCATAATCTTGAACAGGAGGAACCTTTTGTTAAAGTAAGCGTGAAAACATCGCCGGTGAATGCAGTTATTACTATTTGCGATAATGGGACCGGAATTCATGAAAAGCACATTCCTAAGGTCTACGAGATGTTTTATCGGGCTACCGACAAAAGTACAGGTAGTGGAATTGGTCTATACATTGTAAAAGAGATCGTTGAGAAACTAAAGGGTAAAATAAAGGTAAAATCTGAGCTCCGGAAAGGAACCACTTTTATCATTGAATTACCTAATTTCTCGAAAAATGAACCTAAACTCATTCAGATGAACTCGGTGGATTTCGATTGTTTTTAATGGGGAAGTAGTTCCAGTATGTAATCTGAAAAAAGCAATCTACAAGTAATTTACATAATTCATGGTTCTTGAAAAAATATTATTGATTGATGATAGTGATATTGACAATCTGGTCAATCGGAAAGTTATTGAGAATGCAGGTTTTTCAATGGTAATTACCATAAAAAAATCAGCAGTATCGGCAATTAACTGGTTGAAGGAAACGGCCGTTTCTAAGCCTGACAATGTTCCTGATCTGATTTTTCTTGATATCAGGATGCCTGAAACAGATGGTTTCGGATTTCTTACTATGTTCGATGACTTGCCGGATGTTATTCACCAAAAAGTTAGAATTGTAATGTTATCATCATCTATTGATAGTGAAGACTATAAAAGAGCTATGAATAACCGGTTTGTAATTCATTTTCTGAATAAGCCACTTAACAAGGAAGCTGTTCTTATGATTAGCAATCTTTAAAACAGGAGTTATGGAAACCTTTGATTCCAATGTAAATATACCAAATGGAAAAGTGGTATGCCTGCAATGCACCGAAAGAGGCATTGTCAGTTATGTATCCCCTAATGTTTCCGATTTATTGGGGATGCAACCGGATCAAATAGAAGGGAAAGAAATTTTATCATTTCTAAACTCTAAATTATCAGGGAAATTATTGAGGCTTTCGCTTAAATGCAAAAAAGATAAAACATCTGAAGGACTCAGTTTTAACTGGAAAAACACAGATGGAAAGGAGCTGGAACTATCGGTTAATATAAGTTATAACCTTGACCAGGGATATATGTGTGTACTTATGCCACATTATGAATTACCGCAACAAAAAGAGAAGATTAGAAGACAGCAAGATGTATTGCGTAGTACGCTTGAGTCTATTGATGATTTTGTATTTCTGCTTGATAAAGATGGTAAATTCTCTGATTTTTATAGTGAGGATAACTCATCAAAATTTAATAATATTAATAATTCTTTCAGGCCTGGAAACAGTTTGGCTGATGCAGGTTTTCCATCTGAGGTTGAAACAGCTTTCCTGGCTGTTGTAAAGAAAGTCATTTCAACAGGAGTCAGTGAAGAACTTCGCTATGAATTGAAGGCATTTGGCAGCAAACTATATTACCACGCGAGAGTTACTCCTGGTTACAATTCAAATAAAAAAATTGAAGGAGTAATTGTAGTGTCACGCGACATAACAACTCTGGTAAATTCCGAACTGAAACTGAACCAATCTCTTAATTACTATTTAACTGTTTTCGATAACTTTCCAACACTGATATGGCGAGCCAACAGATTTAAAAAAATTGATTACGTAAACAATACCTTTAAGGAATTTACAGGAAGAAGCTTTGAAGAAGATAAGGGTGATGGATGGCATAAAGCTATTCACCATGAAGACAAGGAAAGGATAGTGAAAGAATTTCTTAGAAAATTTGATCAACAAAAACCCTTTATTCAGGAGTACCGTATATTGCACAATACAGGTATGTATCGATGGGTTAAAGACTTTTTGCATCCGTTCTACGATTTCAAGGGCAGGTTCTCGGGTTATATAGGAAACTGTATTGATATTAATGATATTCGGCATACTCAAAAGCTCCTGCAGGAAAGTGAATTAAGGTACAGAGAACTTTTTGATAATGTTCCTGATATTGTTTTCAGATTAAATCAAAAAGGAGAAATTCAGAAAATTAACAAAGCTGCAAGCCAGATTCTGGGCTATGATTCTCTTGAAGGTAAAAATGTTTGGGATCTTTTTCTCCCGCAAGAAAGAAGATTAGTTTACAGACAATTTGAAAAAATTATTTCTGATGGTAAAAAATCTTTTTCGTTTGAAGTAAAAGTTTTCAACAACAAGGGTGAGATCAAATGTCTTCAAATTAAAGGCTTTATAAGCTTTGATTCTGTTAAAACAGTTTCAGAAGTATATGGAATTGCCCGTGATATTACTATGCAAAAAATGCTTGAAAAGAGCATTCTTAAAAATACAATTGCAACTGAAGAGCGAGAAAGAAGAAGAATTGCCGAAGAACTTCATGATGGTATTGGTCCGCTATTATCAGGCCTGAAAATGTATCTTCAGCAGGACAGTCTGAAAGTTAACCTTGAGGTAAAACAGTTAAAAACACTTACATATTGCCGTGAACTGGTGGATGAATCCATCCGGCAAACCAGAAGCATTGCCAATAATCTCACACCTGGTATTTTAAATGATTTTGGGCTTGAGAAAGCTTTAAAATCACATGTTTTAAAAATTAATGCAATTGGCAAATTCGATGTTAATCTTCATGTAGTAAACATTCAAGAAAATCTGGAAGAAGAAGTATCTCTGGCCATCTTTAGGGTAGTTACAGAGTTGCTGAATAATTCTCTAAAACACTCAGATTGCAGCAAAGTTGAGATTGTTATAGATGAAAGAAATGGCATTCTTTCAGGTAATTATTCAGACAATGGGAAAGGCTTTGATCCATTGAAGATACAACATACCAATGCCGGAAAAATGGGATTGAACAATATTCGAAACCGTATTAATTCTCTTAATGGTAACATTTTATTTAACAGTGATGAAGGTATGGGGTTATTTGTGAAATTTATTTTGCCGGTAAAACAATCCGAAGTTACAGGTTCTGATAAACCTTTTTTATGATCATCTCTGCATTAAAAATCCATGAAATACTTAGTTTTTGCTTAACTCAATCATGTACTTTTGGCTGAATCCTGATTGATTTGCAGTTGAAACAGAAAACGTAAGAAGTATATAATATCAAATCAAATGCATTTTTTTTAACCCTAAATAGAACAGAAAATGGCATATAAAGTTATGATTGTGGACGATCATTTCATTTTTAGAAATGGTTTAAAAGATCTTCTGGAAGAGATACCTGAAGCTGAAGTTATCGGTGAGGCATCATCTGGAAGTGAATTTCTTGAGTTGCTTTCAAGCCACGAACCCGATATTGTTTTTATGGATATAAAGATGCCTGGGATGAATGGAATAGAGACCACCCGTAAGGCACTTGAAGAATACCCTGGGCTTAAAATTCTTGCTCTGAGTATGTTCGGTGAAGGTGAATATGTGGAGGAAATGCTTCAGGCCGGAGCAATGGGCTATTTGCTCAAAAATATAGGAAAAGAAGAATTAATAAAAGCAATTGATAATATAGCCAATGAAAAAGGTTATTTCAGCGATGAAATATTGGTTATGGTAACACGGCAGGTGTTTAATGCCAAAAAGAAATCAGAAGAGCAAAGTATCATTGAAAGTCTTACAAAAAGAGAACTGGAGGTGCTTCAGCTTGTCAGCCAGGGTTTTTCTAATTTAGAAATTGCTGACAAATTAGATATCAGTCCACGCACTGTGGGTGGACATCGCAACAATATGTTGTCAAAATCAGGTTTGAAAAATACTGCTGCTTTAATCAGTTTTGCAATGAAGAACCAGGCTATTTCAATTTGAATAAAAAAAAGGGTTGCCTTTTCACAAAGACAACCCTCACACCACTAACACTGTAAAACAATAAAACCAAAAACATGAATTTCTGTGAGACAGAAACCCAATTTTGTAATGTTATTTAATCAAACAAACCTTATAAGAGCTAAATAAAGAGCAACTTGCCGTTCATTGCTAAAAAACTCTGATACCTCCCCATTCAGAGAGAATTTGACACATAATACTTCAATATGTATCCGACAACATTTGATTCTTGTGTCAACTCTCCGGCAACTTCAAATTCAGGAGCACTTACCAACAGCTTTTATTATGTCTTTCCCACTCCTTTAAATCAATTTTGTCTCAATAAAACTTTTGTTGCCAATCAATGTCAGGCAAGTTGCTTGTTTTTATATGTCGATATTAATCGGTATCAAATCCTTAAAGAGCTTTAATTTATCAAATATACCTCAGATATTAATATTAGTCAATTCGTTAATTTACTAAAATTTACATAAGGGTTTCCCGCAGAATTTGTTGTATATATTTCCATGATGTTTAAAAATCAGGTATATTTTAACTATCAGTGATTCAATGTTATGCCCGAATTTTATAAGTGAATTATATTACATTCAAATGAAATTAATAATGGTTTTTTCTTAAGGTTTTAAGACTTTTTCTGAATTGGCAAAAAGTCATTTTCAATTAAAGTGCCTCCGTCTATTTTAAAAATTGAGCCTGTAATCCAGGAAGATTTATCATTGAGCAAGAACATAATTAGATCTGCCACCTCGTTTGCTTCACCTGCTCTTCCGAGTGGGTTTCGGCGGGCTATCTCTGCCGCCATGGCTTCATATTCTTCATTTGTGCTAACAATTTGATTGTCAATATGTATGTTGGTACGTATAAAGCCAGGATTAACAGAATTAACTCTTATTTTATATTGCGCCAGTTCGCCTGCAAGGTATTCGGTAAGCATATCAAGTCCGGCTTTACTAACAGAGTAAGCCACACTTCTTCCGGGTCGCAGGGAAGCAATGGATGAAACATTAACGATCGAAGCACCCTTTGCCGCTTTTAGCATTGAGAGCAGGTTTTGAGTAAATAAATAGGGTCCATTGAGATTTACGTCCAGATTGTATTTCCATTGGATGAAGTTGATGTTTTCTATTCCGCCCTGAGTTAAAACTCCGGCAGCATTTACCAAACCATTAATGAAATTGTGATTTTTTTTAGCAAAATCAGAAAAGCGATGGCAATCATTTTCATTGCAGACATCGCCTTCATAAAATTTAAGGTTCTGAGGTATTTCTCCTAATTCCAATAAGGCCCGCTCAATTTTTTCCTGACTTCTTGAAAAGGAAATAACATGATAAGAAGGTTCTTCAATCAGCTTCCTGATAACTGCCAGGCCAATGCCGGAACTTCCGCCTGTAACAACAAATACTTTTTTGCTCATATGAGTAATTTTTTTTAAAATTAAGCTCAGTATCCGTCAGTTATTTTTATTACTAATTTGCCGAATTGCTCGTGATTCTCCATTTGCTTGAATGCAAGCTCTGCATCTACCATTGGGAAAATTTTATCAATCACAGGTTCAATATTGTGCTTCTCTACAAAATCAAGCATATTTTTAAAGTCTTCCTTACTGCCCATGGTTGTACCTAGAATTGATGCCTGCTTCCAGAAAATTTTTGCAGCAGTCATTTCCGGTATTTTACCAGCGGTTCCACCGAAAATAACAATCTTGCCTCCTGTTTTAAGTAATCCGGGGAATTTCTCAAAATTTGCTCCTGCAGCACTATCAATGATTATGTCAAATTTTCCATCTGATATCTTTTCCAGTTCTTTCTCCCAGCCAGGTTCATTGTAGAATACACCTCCTTCAGCTCCCAGTGTTATTGCTTTTTTAATTTTCTTTTCAGAACTGCTGCTTACAAATACTTTGGCACCTGCTGCAACTGCAAACTGGATAAGATATACAGCTACTCCACCACCTGCTCCGGTAATAAAGACTTTTTGTCCTCTGCGTAAATCGCCACGGGTAAATAATGCTCTGTATGCCGTTAAAGCAGCCAGAGGCAGTGCGGCTGCCTTCTCAAATGTCCATGTGTCAGGTTTGTACCAGATACTTTCAGCGGGTACACAGACATATTGCGCAAAAGTACCCTGTGTTGGTAAACCCAGAATATGAAAATCGGGGCCATGAGCATCAGGGTCTTCTCCCCAGCTCATTCCAGGGTTTATAATGACAGCTTTGTTTATCCAATCTTTATCAATATTTTCACCCACTTTTTCCACGATTCCTGCCCCATCAGACCCTATTATGCAGGGAAACTTCGCTCCCTGATAAATCCCTTTCTTGATCCAGAAATCGCGTCGGTTAAGCGCTGCTGCTTTGATTTTTATTAATACTTCATTATTGCCTGGCTCAGGTACTTGAGTTTCCTGAATTTTGCATATTTCATCTGCCTTATTAAAAAATATAGCTTGCATAACTCTAATTTTGGTTTTTATGTGAAAAGTAATTTTTTCAATCTAATTTTATTGTTGAATAGAAAAAAAACTGATTACTTTTTCGAGCTAAAAAAATCTATATAATAAACATTAGAGTACTGAATATTGTTTTGATTTTTTTTAACATTGTTTGCCTGAGAAAATATATATGCACCGTACATTAATTTTTAAAAAAACGTAGTCCTGTTTTTTTCCTGCATTCATGTTATTTATTTGATTATTAATTAACTAAAAATTTACATTATGAATTTGAAAATTTTACTATTTGCAGCATTATTTTTAATGATAGCAGGTATTGTTGTTGCTGATGATACAACTGCAACGGAAAGTAACTGGAAATTTACTGGTTTTTTCCAGCAATCACTCAATCAGGTAGCTTTTACCAATTGGGCTGCCGGGGGCGAAAATTCTTTTTCATCAACCAGCCAGGCACGTTTTGATGCCAATTACAAAAAAAACAGGTATGCATGGGAAAATTATCTTGACCTTCATTATGGAATCATAAAAATTGCAGATAACCCCGTTAGAAAAAATGTTGACAAAATTGATCTGTTTTCGAAACTGGGCAGGCAGATAAATGAAAAGTTGAGTTATACAGCTATTGTTAACTTCCAGTCACAGTTTGACAAAGGTTACAATTATCCCAATGACAGCGTGGTTGTATCACGTTTTATGGCTCCGGGCTACCTAACTGCAGCGCTAGGGTTTGATTATAAGCCGGTTGAGTATCTTTCTATATTTGCTTCACCCACCACTGGAAAATTTACCTTCGTACTTGATGATGAGCTATCTGCTGCCGGAGCATTTGGTGTTGAAGAAGATAAAAAAGTAAATCCTGAGTTTGGTGCTATGGTTCGCATTGAGTTTAACAAGGAGATTGTTACTAATGTAAATGTTAACTCAAGAATTGTTTTGTTTAATAACTATACGGATTCTGATGTCAGCAACAGAAAAAACACTGATGTTGACTGGCTGACACAGATAAATATGCCCATTAATACTTTTCTCACTGTTACTGCAGGTTTTCACTTGATTTACGATCACGACATAAAAATTGACAAAGGCGATGGAAGGGTAGGTCCTACAACCCAGATGAGACAGCA
>SKVR01000050.1 GCA_007129355.1 Bacteroidales bacterium
ACTTCACTCAACGTAGTTGCAGAAGCCCCAAAGAAAAATTTTCTGTTCATATTCACTGACCAGCAGAGCTACGATGCTTTAAGCATCGCGGGTAATACGATACTTAAAACACCCAATATTGACCGGCTTGCTGAACAAGGTGTGTTTTTCAAAAACGCGTATACCCCGGTAGCAGTATGTGCTCCCGCTCGTTCCTCCGTTTTAACCGGACATAGCGCTGAAAATACGGGCATTACAAATAACACTGTCTATTTCGATTGCGACCCAAATGCAATGTCCATGCCCACGTTTGATGAAATTCTCACCGAACATGGCTATCGGGCTGAATACTATGGTAAATGGCACTCCAGTTCACATAGGGCGCCCAATGTTTATCAGAATCCTGAACTATATGCCCCCAATGGTCAGTGGATATTTGGCCCTGGTGGTCAGGCACATATGTATCATGGCTACCTTAATGCAAATGCGGTTAAACCCGAACTTCGGGAAGGTGAATTTATCGAAAATATGTCCAGATTTCCATATGTACCGGATCCCATTGACCGTTTTTATGGCATGACTGCAGAAGAGTTGGATGCCAATGACTTAAGGCATATTCAGCCTGATCAACACGGGAGACTTCGATTAGATAAGGAACATACTCTGACCGCTTTTCAGGCAAAACAAACAATTGAAGCCATTGAACGATTGAAGGATGAACCGTTTAGCATAACACTTTCATTGCACTTTCCGCATACACCCATAACACCTGTCGAACCTTATTACAGCATGTATCCGCCTGAGGACATGATTCCACCGGTTAGTATTGCAGATAGAATGGAAAACTCACCCTATAAAAATACAAATGGCAGACAAGGACTGCCCGAATACGCGAACACCGAGAAAGTCAAATATATGATTTCCAATTATTACGGTCTTATTGCAGAAATTGATGACTGGGTGGGAGTAATATTGGATAAGCTGGATGAACTTGGACTTGCTGAAAATACATTGGTTATTTTCGCCAGCGACCATGGCGATATGCTTGGGGCACATGGCATGCGCGAGAAGAATGTATTCTATGAAGAATCTGCTCATATTCCATTAATCATACGCTTTCCTGGCGAAATAGAAGCCGGAACCGTGGTTGACGGGTATGTTTCTCTAATTGATTTATTCCCAACTATCCTGGATTACTTAAATATTCCTGAACATCCATCTGACGGTGTAAGTCTTCGTGGATTAATTGAAGGAACTGACACAGAACATGGACAGTATGTTGTTACTGAATGGGATTTCAGAGGTCCTGTTGCACCCAATTATATGATTCTAAAAGATGGCTGGAAGCTTATGATTCCTTATACAAAAGATTCTCCGGTTTTGAATGCGTTATATGATTTAAATACCGACCCCCATGAGATGTATAACCTTATAGGAAACAACCCCAGGGCCGTTAAATATAAAGAAAAGGCCGAAGAGTTACGCGCTACTCTTCTGGAATGGCTGGTTAAGACCAATTCACGGCATTATGAGGGGGTCGCTGCTCGTGTCCTGGTTGATTAAATTTGACAAGTAAAGTTCATCTGTAAACTAAACACTTATGCAAAAAGCGATCTTTTCTTTATCGTTTATTATGGTATTCAACATTGGGCTAAATCTAATGGCAAACAATTCTCCCGTTGCTTCCATTGAGTTCTCAACCCCAGTGGATGAAAATAATATCTCACTGGTTGTAAATACCAATCCGGGCGCCGAAGCATATACACAATTTACAACCAAAGGAGGCAAAAGTTGCCTGTACATTCCTTCAGGTAAGTATGGTTACTTTCGCGTAAATGATGCAACCATAACAGCAAACGACAATAACCTGATTGTAGAAATTACCTATTTTGATGAAGGTTCTGGTTCTCTTTCATTTCAATATAATGCAATCAATGGAGTTAATTACGCCAGGCAAAATTTCAGCAAGACCAACTCGAATACATGGATTACGGCTAAGATTGGAATCAATAATGCATCATTTCGAAATGCACAGAATAATCAATCTGATTTCAGAATTAATTCAAACAACTATATACGGAGTATTTCTATTTCGAAGGGCGAATTAGATCCTGGTGGAGAAGAAGTTCCGGTTACTGAAGGAAGTTTTTATTCCGAATTTAAAGGAAAATCCGTGGCCGGTTACCAGGCCTGGTTTACGGCCAGTGAAACAAATTCAGATTGGGTTCACTGGCCAAAGGGCAGAGGCCCACGGCCCGCAAAAGGAAACTCTTCATTTGAAATTTATCCTGATGTAAGGGATTATGGTCCGGAAATGCTTTATCAGACAGGTTTTGCCAACCTGGGCAATGGAGAACCGTCCATGTTGTTTTCTTCAATAGACGTTATTGACACCCATTTTAATTGGATGAAGGATGCCGGAATTGACGGAATTGCCCTTCAACGTTTTATCGGTGACACTCCTTATCCGATTACCTATTCTCCTGTGTCCAAGCTGAGCAGAGTAAAAAACGCAGCAGAAGAGAACAACAAGATATTTTATATCTGCTATGATATGTCATCGGCTAATGATGAGGATGCCTGGGTGGAAAGCATCAAGTTCGACTGGGTTTTTAATATTGAACAGACAAATGCCCTTACCTCGTCACCTGCTTATGCTACGGTAAATGGAAAACCCGTTGTTCAAATATGGGGGCCCGGTTTTACATCACGGGCTGGGAATGCTGCAGGAACAATTGAGTTAATTGAGTTCCTGAAAAGCCGTGGTTGTTATGTAATTGGGGGTGTTCCAACAGGCTGGAGAGAGGAGGAACGGGACTCGAAAACAGAATTCCTGGATGCCTATAAATCCTATGATATGATTTCTCCCTGGGCAGTTAGCCGATTTCGAACCATTTCAGAAATTGATAATCATAAAGCGAATTATTTGATTCCGGACAAAGAATTTTGTGATGCCAACGAACTGGACTATATGCCGGTACTTTTCCCTGGTTTCGCCTGGTCTACTTGGAAAGATGGTGAGCCGAACCGCACTCCGCGACTTGCCGGAGAGTTTCTCTGGCGTCAGGCTTATAATATCGCAGATATCGGTATAGAGCAAATGTATTTTGCCATGTTTGATGAATACGATGAGGGTACTAATCTCATGAAAGCAGCTACCGACTGGAGCATGATTCCCACCGACCAATACTTTCTGACTTTAAGTGCAGATGGGATATGGGTATCATCCGATTTCTACCTGCGTTTGGCCGGTGCTGCCACCGAAATGGCCAAAAGCGGCAATTCTCCTTCTCAGTCCTTTTCCATTCCTTACTCTCAAGGACCGGTCTATTATCGCAACAGTTTTGAAAAACGATATACCGAATATCAGGACAGAAATGGCAATATTCTTAGCGGCGTTTATAATCTGGACCCCTGCTTTTATAACGCTAAGTTACTGAATAACAATTCTGTGGAATCGGCCATATGTGAAATAGCAGAGGATGCTTCAAATGCCAAAAGCGGTCAATATGCAGTGAAAGTGTCGGGAAATCCAAATTCATCAAGTAATACAACCTTTGACTATAAAATTGCAGAAGTAAAAATTCCGGTTGTCGAAGATATGAAACTAAGCTTTTGGAAGAAAACAGTTGATGAGCTGGGTCGATATGTTTCGATTGATTTGCAGTTCGCTTCTGGTAAAAGATTGAGCCAGTTAAATTCCTATACAGATCAGGATGGCAATAATATGCATCCTGAAACCGGACGTGGAACAGTTGGCCAGGACTACGAACAATTTGTCTGTGAGATAGGGAAGGGGGAGCTTCTTAATGATACCATCACAGCAATTATCGTTTCGTATGACAAGGCGGCCACGTCAGCTTCTTATACTGCCTGGTTGGATGATATTCTGATTACCACAGGTGATCTTCCATCTTCTGTCAGAGAATTTCCGGCTAAAGAACAAAGAAACCGGATATACTTTTCAGGCAACCATTTGCATTTTATTGATACGCCAATGCATTCAAAGGTTACAATTTACAATATTTCAGGAGTGGCATTAAAATCATTTAAGTTAAATAGCTCAACGGTACCTGTTCAATTGCCTTTTGGTGTTTACGTGGTCACCACTGAATCTGGAAGTGATTTTTATGTGCAGAAAATTATCATTTCACAGTAGTTGAATTAATTCCCTCAAGGTGGGATAGCTTATTAATATGTATTAATTCAATTCTGATTCTTGTATCTAAGTTTTCATTAAATATGTGTATTCTTGCTCATATACGCATTTATAAGCATCTCTACCCCCACACAAACTCCTCGATGGATGGGGAAGAGTGAAGCAGGTTACCTAATCATGATTAACATATATTGTCTCATTCCAATAATGTTTATTTCATGCAAGCATTGTTCGGAATGATTTATTTATTTTAAACATATACGGCAAAGACTTTAGAATTCTCAGCAAATCTTTCCCTTTTTAACATTTTTCTTTCCTGAGGTGGGCTTTATTAATCTATTATTAATTTTTAATTTATCATCAGGTAGTTTATTTGCATTTATTTTATTCAAAAAGTTATTAAATAAAACATAAATTATTATGTTTAAGCATAGTGCCTTTAAAAAAATTTATTTAGCAACTTTTTGTATTGGAACTTCACTCAACGTAGTTGCAAAAAAAAAAAAAAAAAACCTTCTGTTA
>SKVR01000182.1 GCA_007129355.1 Bacteroidales bacterium
CTCCTGCTTTTACCAGGGCTTTGGGTCGGTCAGTGGTCAGGGGAGCAAGACGAGTTCCCAGCCCTGCTGCAAAGATCATTGCGGTGTCGGTCATATCAGTTTATGTTTCTTTAGGTTTGCACAGGTGCTTCTCTTTGGCAGCCGTCAAACCACATTTCTTACATTCAAACTTTTCCTTTTTGGGTTTGGATTTACCGCCCGTTTTACAAATTTTCTTTGACATTTAATTTACAATTAAGGCCATGAAAGCTCCTCTGCATGCTGGAGGTCAATAGTAACATCAAATTTAAGCGCCAGTCGTTCGGCCAGTCGTTCAGCACTGTAAACCGAACGATGCTGCCCGCCTGTGCAGCCATAGCATACCATCAGATGGATGAAACCGCGGTCCATATAAGTTTCCACCGACTTTTCCACTATGGCTGCGGTGCTTTCAACAAAATCAGCCACCGCAGGTTCTTTTTCCAGGTATTCAACTACCTCTGCATCTTTACCGGTCAGCTTTTTGTAAGCCGTTTCCCTTCCAGGATTGGGCAGGCTGCGGCAGTCAAACACAAATCCGCCGCCATTGCCCGATTCATCTACCGGGAAACCTTTTTTGTAAGAAAAGCTGCGTATGCTTACTTTCAGTCCGGTTGAAGGCTTATCATATTGTTTCAGGCGGGGTGAATTGATGATTTTCTCAACAATCTGCTTTAGATAAGGTGTGGTTGCCGGTATTTTATCGTTTTCCAGCAGCCACAGCATATTCCGCTTGGCGTATGGAATGCTTTGCAGGAACAAAGGTTTCTTCTCATAAAACCCCCTGAAACCATATGCACCCATGGCCTGCATGATACGTATGAGTACAAAGCCGTAAAAATGTGCCCTGAAGCTTTCTTCTTCAACAGGAACCTGTTTTTGCAGGCTTTGAATATAGTAATCCAGCAACTCTTCACGCTGAAGGGGATGCAGATTGGCCTTGGCATCAAACAGCAGCGAAGCTATATCGTATTGCAGCGCCCCTTTGCGGCCGCCCTGGTAGTCGATAAACAAAGGCTCTCCGTTGCAGATCATGATGTTTCGCGACTGAAAATCGCGGTACAGAAAATACTGATCATCGGCATCCAGCAGATAATCGCAGAAAGCCTGGAAATCATCCTCCAGCTTTTGTTCATCGTACATGATCCCTGCAAGTTTCAGAAAATAGTATTTGAAATAATTCAAATCCCACATCATTGAGTTGCGATCAAAAGCATGTCGCGGGAAGCAAACTGAGAAATCAAGGTCTTTGGCAGCTTTAATCTGGAACAGCGGAAGAATATCCAGTATTTTCCTGTAATACTCCATTACCTCTTTTCCGAAGCAGACCTGCTCCCGCTGATGGGGCAACAATGAGAATAAAGTAGTATCGCCCAGGTCTTCCAGCAAGTAAACATAGTTGGAAGTATCCTCAGCCAGAATTTCAGGCACTGGCAACCCCAGCGATCTGAAATGTTTGGTTAAACTCAGAAACGTAGTATTTTCTTCCTTAATGGGGTTGTAAGCCCCTATCACGGAGCCTTTGCTGTATTGTATCCTGAAGTATTTTCGGTCGGAGCCCGAAGGTGGCAGTGAACTGATCTCCAGAGATGATTCTCCGCTCCATTGCTTGAATAATTGCCTAATTAATTCCTGTTGCTGGGAATGAGTATGCATAATAAAATTTTGGATTCTAATAATTTGCAAAATGCAAATGTAATATTACTGGGGGAAAGTTGCCGGGATTTTTGTTTTAGGATTTAGGATTTTTGATTTTGGGGAACCGCGGAGAGGCTAAGACGCGGAGGGACGCGGAGTTCTCTCCGGGTAAGACTCAAGTTCGTGCCCGGAGTTTGCAGTTCAAGGGATTGCATCCCTCCGGTCTTTTCTGATATCCAATACCGGGCTGCGATGAGCTGTTTGTTATTCCTTACACCGGCAAGATTGCCAGGGATGCCATCCCAATCAGCTTCAGACTTCGGACTTCAGACGTCCCATCAAATATTTTCACTTTTTCCTACCGAATTACCCAAAAAACCCGTAGGTTTGATATATAAAACGTAAGGACAATTATTCAAACTAAAAAATCATACCCCTATGGAAAATCAAGTGACCGACATCTTGAAGCAGGCCATCATCATGGAGAACCGTGGAAAAAGTTTGTACCAGATGGTGGCAAACCAAACCCCAAACGATGAAGTGAAAAATATTTTTAAAACCATGGCCGATGAAGAACAGATGCACATTGAGTTTTTGAGCAAGCAGTTTGCCCACTATAAAAAGAACAAAACGTTTGACAAAAACCAGCTGGAAGCCGCTGCCGGAGAAGATGCCATTGCAAACAGCATTCTCACCGAAAAAATCAAAAAAGACATTTCAGGAGCAGGATTTGAAGCTGCTGCCATTTCTGCTGCCATTGATATGGAAAGTAAATCCATTGAAGTGTATGAACAGAGAGCCAATGACTCTGACGATCCCAACGAAAAGGAATTGTATCAATGGCTGGCCGACTGGGAGAAGGGCCATTACCAGCTATTGCTCGACCTGAACAAGCAGCTCACCGAAAAGGTATGGAACGATAATAACTTCTGGCCTTTCTGAGAATTTTATATGGATTGAACTCCAAAGGCTTCCCATATGGGTGGCCTTTGTTATTTTCAGGAAAAAAATCCGTAGGTTTGCAAAATCAATCATACAAGATGCTGGTTCAAATGCGCTATATGGTCGTTGAGCAGTTCGATTAACTCACTGTAAAACCTGTCGAAACGACAACTGAGTTTCAAATACCAATACGCTTCGACAAGCTCAGCGTCCGGAATTTTCAAGGCTTTTGAGTCAATCTAAGATTTATCTAATTCAATATATCATGAATGCATCCAAATTTCCCAAGATAACCACCCATGTTTTGCAGGAGATGAAACTCAAGGAGGAGAAGATCTCCATGCTTACCTGCTACGATTACTCCATGGCACGTATCATTGATGAGTCGGGTATTGATGTGATACTTGTGGGGGATTCGGCCGCTAATGTTATGGCCGGACATAAAACCACGCTTCCTATTACACTTAACGAAATGATTTACCATGCCGGTTCGGTTATGCGTGCGGTGGAGCGGGCGCTGGTGGTTGTAGACCTGCCTTTTGGCACCTACCAGGGCAACAGCCGCGAAGCACTCAACTCAGCCATCCGCATCATGAAGGAATCCAATGCCAATGCTGTAAAGCTGGAGGGCGGACGCGAGATCAGGGAGTCCATAGATCGTATTCTTTCAGCAGGTATACCCGTAATGGGACACCTGGGGCTTACACCACAATCGATAAACAAGTTTGGCACTTATGTGGTTCGCGCCAGAGACCAGGAAGAGGCCAGCCGGCTGAAGGAGGATGCAAAGTTGCTTGAGGAAATAGGCTGTTTTGCTGTTGTGTTGGAAAAAATACCAGCCAAACTGGCCGAAGAGGTTACCCAAAACATTAAAATCCCAACTATTGGCATCGGGGCAGGAAGTGCTGTTGACGGCCAGGTGCTGGTAATTCATGATATGCTGGGTATCAACCAGGATTTTTCACCCCGCTTCCTGCGTCGTTATCATAATCTGCACGAAGAAATGAAAGGCGCCGTGAAATTATACATCAAAGATGTGAAAAGCCTTAATTTCCCTAATGAAAGAGAACAGTATTAGGAAAAAGGGTGATGGGTAACATGTGATGGGTAACGGTTTAAAGGTCAATTTCTTAACCCATCATCCATAGACATCTTAACCTTAATTTCAACCTTAACCTTAACCTTAACCTTAATCTCAACCTATGCAAATCGCCGAATCCATCATATCACGCATTCTTTATGAAGACAATCACATTATTGTAATCAATAAATTACCATCCGAAATTGTTCAAGGCGACAAAACCGGCGATATGCCCATGAGCGACCTGCTTAAGGCATACATCGCCCAAAAATACAAAAAGCCAGGCAATGTTTTTCTTGGGGTTGTGCACCGCATTGACCGGCCGGTAAGCGGTGCGGTCATATTTGCCCGTACATCCAAAGCCCTGACCAGACTCAATGCCATGCTGCAAAAACGTGAACTGCAGAAAAAATACTGGGCAGTGGTAAAAAATGCTCCACCTGAGGATACAGGTACACTTGTGCATCATTTGCAAAAAAATGAGAAACAAAATAAATCTTACGCAACCAGCCCCGATGCCCCCAACACCAAAGAAGCGGAACTCAATTATACACTCATTGCAAAAAGTCGCGATTACTATTTGCTGGAAGTAGAGCTCATAACCGGCCGTCACCACCAGGTACGGGCACAATTGGCAGAAATGGGCTGCCCTATCAAAGGCGACCTGAAATACGGTTTCGACCGCTCCAATGCCGATGGCAGCATTCACCTGCATGCCCGCAAATTATCATTTAAACATCCCGTAAAGGATGAAATCATTGATATTATTGCACCAGTGCCTGATGATAAGTTGTGGAAGTTTTTTGAAGAGGAAGTGGGTAAGTAATCATTGGAAAGAGGCTGTCTCAAAACTGCCAGTTGGTCGTTGAGCCTGTCGAAACGACATCTGAAAGGGATGGCATCCCTTATAGGCCTATGGTAATAAAAAAACTGCTGTGTAATTTTCAGTCACGCTTCGACAGGCTCAGCGTCCAAAATTCA